>JACCZL010000074.1 GCA_013695975.1 Chloroflexota bacterium | reverse complement strand
GCTCGACCAGCTCGATCAGCTCGGCGGGACGGCCGGTGGTGCGGAGATAGGTGAGCGGCTCGGCGTCGACCGGGAAGAAGCCGGCTGTGGCCCCGTACTCCGGCGACATGTTGCCGATCGTCGCCCGATCGGCCAGCGGCAGGCGGCTGAGGCCGGGCCCGCAGTACTCGACAAAGCGCCCGACCACGCCGTGCTTGCGGAGCATCTGGGTGACCGTCAGGACCAGGTCGGTGGCGGTCGCGCCCTCGCGCAGTGCACCGCTGAAGCGGACGCCGACGACTTCTGGCAGGAGCATGTAGAGCGGTTGGCCGAGCATCGCGCCCTCGGCCTCGATCCCGCCGACGCCCCAGCCGAGGACGCCGAGCCCGTTGATCATCGTCGTGTGCGAGTCGGTCCCGACCAGCGTGTCGGGCATCGCCACGCCGTCACGCGTCTGGACAACCTTGGCCAGGTACTCGAGGTTGACCTGGTGGACGATGCCGGTGCCGGGCGGGACGACGCTGAAGCCGTCGAAGGCGGCCTGGGCCCAGCGAAGGAGCTGGTACCGCTCACGGTTGCGCTCGTACTCGTGGTCGACGTTGATGGCGAACGCCCGATCGGAGCCGAACAGGTCGACCTGGACCGAGTGGTCGATCACCAGGTCGACCGGCAGGAGGGGGTTGATCCTGGACGGGTCGCCGCCCAGCCGCTGCATCGCCGAGCGCATCGCGGCCAGGTCGACGACGACCGGCACGCCGGTGAAGTCCTGGAGAAGGACCCGGGCCGGCAAGAACGGCAGCTCGGCCGACTTGCTCCCGCCGGGCGCCCAGCGGGCGAGCGTCTCGACGTCGGACGCCTCGAAGGCTTCGTGGCCCTGATTGCGCAGGACGTTCTCGAGGATGATCTTGACCGTATACGGCAGCCGGTCGACGTTCGCGATGTCGGCGAGCTGGGCCAGACGGTAGTAGGCGACGGAGCCGCCCGCGTAGCGCAGGTCGGCGCGTGCCCCGAACGTGTCAGTTCGGACGTTCATCGGCGTTTCCTCCCACGGCATGAGCACGGTAGTGTGCGACCGGACGACGGTGGATCAGGCGTTCATGACGCTCCTGCCTTCATGGTACCCCGGCGACGCGGCCGACGACGTTCATGGGGGTCAGGGGCTTTGTCCGCAACCGGCAGCGTAAGAGCATGATGGGCGCCCCGTCGGTTTGGCGTGCTTCTTGCTGTACGAATTCGCTGCTATACTCGCGTTCATAATGGAGGGTTAGGCGGGCGTGTGGGGATGGGAACTCTCCCTTCGCGCGACGTCTTTCTGCTAGTAGGCGAGTGCTGATGCGGGGTGGCGGAAGCGCCCGTCTCTGGGGCGCTTTGCAGACGTTGAGGAGGGTTCGTGTTCACCGAGAGGCTAGTGCGCCTGGTGTCCGCACCTGGTGGATTGGCCTATGCCCTCCTCGCCGCCGTCATCGTCATGATCTGGCTTGGCGTCGGCCGACCATCAACGCCGCCAGCCGCGGCTGTCCCAACGGCTCGCCCGGTCCAGGACGCCTCGGCGATTACCCTCCGCCCTGATACTGCACCTGACGCGCCGCTGATCGGGCCCGAGCAGGCAATCAGCAGCGTCCGCCGCTTCGTCGGCGACCCGAGCCTCCCGTTGGAGGCCGGCCTCCAGAGCGACCTGGTGGGCGCCGGTGCGATGGACCTGTATTACCTCGAGTCGCTCATCCCTACGCGAGGCGAAGACTTCTTCAAGGTCGATGCGCGGACCGGCGAGGTCGTCGAGGCGACGCTCCGCGGCCACCTCGCCCCGACCAACCCGCCGATCGATCTCGGGCCGGCCGAGTCCGAGCAGACGGCTGCCCGCTTCGCCGCCGACCGCTTCTTCGGCTTCAGCGCCCTCCAGCTCGTCGACCGCGCCAGCCGCACCTCCGAGAACAATCACATCTATAGCTTCAAGTGGAGCGAGATCGCCGCCGACTCGGGCGCCGAGCTGCCAGTCTCGGTCTCGATCGCCGTCTCGGCCGGCAGTGGCGAGGTGGTCTGGTACCTGGCCCAGCGGGACCTGCTCCAGGTAGATCCACGGCCGTCGATCGATCGGGCCCGGGCGATCCGCGCGGCGACCGGCGGCCTCGGCGCGAGCGCGTCGCGCTGGGACACCGGCCGGCCCTCCGCCGTCCGTCTCCAGGTGCTCTACGACGAAGACAACGAGCAGCAGCTCGTCTGGAGCATCACCTTCCGCAGCCGCCAGGAAGGCACTCGCCCGACCCTCCGCGTCCTCGTCGACGCCCACTCCGGCCAGCTCATCGCCGGCCCGTCCTGACGTTTACTCCAGCAGGCGGTGTCGATCTTCAGAGCCGACCGGTTCGCGGCTCTTGATGCAGGCAAAGATCTTAGTCCGGAAGCGCATGTCGCCGATCAGGCAGGCCCCGACCAGGCGCCCTTCCAGGAAGAACAGGCGCTGATAGCTCCGATTGGTCGCGTCCAGGCGCTCGAACGACTCGACCTCGGCCAGGTTCTCGGGCGTCAGCCCAATGACTCGGATGTAAGAGTCGAACAGGGTGCTCGAGTACATCGGGATGTCGTTGTAGACGGTCTTCTGGCCGAGCATGTTCGCCGCCGCCGTCTTGCCGTGGCCGATCGAGTTGCCCCAGGTCCCCATCATGTTGTGGCGATTGATCGTGACGTCGACGAACTCGGCGATGTCCCCGGCCGCGTACACGCCGGGGACGTTGGTCTCGAGGTACTCGTTGGTCAGGATGCCGTCGCGTGTTTCGACCGGCGTGCCCGCGAGCAGCTCGAGGTTCATCGTCATGCCGAGGCCGGCGCCGAGCATGTCGACGTCGATCGTCTTGCCGCTGCTCGTCACCAGGCCCTTGATCGCGCCGTTGTCGCGGACGATCTCCTCGCAAGTCTCGTGGTAGAGCATCTGGACGCCGTGGTGGGCGGCGATCTCGTTCACCAGATTGCCGCCCTGCTCGTCGAGGACCCGGCGGAGGAAACGCGGCCCGCGGATCAGCCAGTAGGTCTCGAGTCCCTGGTGGCGGAACGCCTCCGCCAGCTCATAGGCGATGTAGCTGCCGCCGACCACCGCCGCGCGCTTGGAGTGGTGAATCGCGTCGAGGATCGCCTCGGCGTCGTCGAAGTATTGGAAGTTGAAGATGCCGTGGGCCCCCTCGGCGCCCGGCCCCTTGACCGGATTTGGCCGACCGCCCGTCGCCACCAGCAGCGCGTCATAGGGCAGCGCGGTCCCGTCCTCGAGCGTGACGGTCCGCCCCTCGACGTCGACTGCCGCCGCCCGCGTCTCGAGGAGCAGCGTGATGCCGCGCTCGGCGTGCTGCTCGACAGTCCGCAGGAAGACCTTCTGGCGCGGGGTCTTCTCCTTGAGGAACGGCGGCAGCGCGACCCGATTGTAGAGGGGCCAGCGCTCGTTGCCGATCAGCGTGATCTCGCAGGCCGGGTCGTTCTTCCGGAGTGTCTCGGCGCAGGTCGTACCCGCGACCCCATTGCCGACGATCACGAACCGCTTCGGTTGTTCCGCCACTGGGGTCCCTCCGGGGCCGGGCCCTGCACATTCGAAGGGCCACCCTCAGCCGCCGGCATGGCGCGAGCAGTGGCCCCTCCCAGGATTCATTATATCTGTCTATACTCCGACATGCTCGCGCCCACCCCCGACGCTCCTCGTCCTGCACCCGTCATTCCCGACCGCGCGATCCGCGAGCCCGGCTATCGGCAGGCTCTGCGTTACCTCTACCACTTCTCGCCCGGTGTCCGGCCGGCCTCCGAGACCATCGCGGACCGGCCGCGAAAGCTCCCGCGGATGCGCGAGCTGCTCGCTCGCCTTGGCGATCC
>JACCZL010000039.1 GCA_013695975.1 Chloroflexota bacterium | reverse complement strand
GCCTCGCGACCTGGGAGATCGTCCGTGGACTCAAGGCCAACGGCGTGACGGTCGTCCTGACGACCCACTTCATGGACGAGGCCGAGCGGTTGGCCGACCGGGTTGCGATCGTCGACCGGGGGCGACTGCGGGCGCTCGACAGCCCAGGGGCGCTCGGGCGACTGGGCGGCCCAGCGGGCATTCGCTTCCGGGCTGAGCGGGGGCTCCCGCTCGACGGTCTGGTCGACGCGCTGGTGGCCCGTGGCGTCGTCGAGGAGGAGCCGGGCGAGTACCTCGTCGACGTCGAGGCCACGCCGGCCCGCGTCGCCGCGCTCACGGCCTGGTTGGCCGAACGCGGCGTCCTGCTCGCAGACCTACGAGTGGGCCGCCAGTCGCTCGAGGACGTGTTCTTGGACCTCACCACGAGGGATCGGAGATGAGGAGGATGGTGCTCGCCCAGACACGGGTCGAGCTGTTGCTGGCGCTGCGGCGGGGTGAGAGCGTCCTGGTTACGTTGATCGTGCCGACGCTGCTGCTGCTCGTCTTCGGGGCGGTCGCGATCCTACCGGCGGGGGCGGGCCGCCCGGTCGACTTTTTGCTACCGGGCATCCTCGCGCTGGCGGTCATGTCGACGGCGATGGTCAGCCTGGGAATCGCGACGGCGTTCGAGCGACACTACCGGGTCCTCAAGCGGCTGGGCGGTTCACCGTTGCCCCGCGCGGGACTGCTGGCGGCCAAGCTCGCCGCCGTCATCGTCGTCGAGCTGCTCCAGGTGGTTTTGCTGCTCAGCGTGGCCGGACTTGTCTTCGGCTGGCGTCCGAGCGGAAGCCCGGCCCTGGCGCTCGTGACGCTGCTGCTCGGCACCGCGGCGTTCGGCGGACTCGGCCTGACCATGGCCGGCGCGCTCCGCGCCGAAGCGACGCTGGCCGCGGCGAACGGGCTTTACCTTGTCTTCCTGCTACTGGGCGGCATCCTGTTCCCACTTTCGGCCCTGCCGCCCGCGCTGGCGGTACCGGCCGCACTCCTGCCAGCGACGGCGTTGGCCGACGTCCTGCGCTGGACGCTGACGCTCGATGGCTCGGCGCCGCTCGGGAGCCTGGCGGTCCTGCTGGGGTGGGCGATAGCCGCCCCCCTGGTGGCCTCCCGCACGTTCCAATGGGAGTGAGGGCTCCAGGTGGCTGAGAAGACGGTGCTGGTCGTCGACGACGAGGCGAGCCTGCGACTGCTGATGCAGGCAACCCTGGGGCGTGGGGCCTATCGCGTCCTGGAGGCCACCAACGGCGCGGCCGGTCTGGAGCTTGCCCGCCGCGAGCGGCCCGATCTCGTGATCCTCGACGTGGGCATGCCGGACCTCGACGGCTACACGGTCTGCCGAGCGCTGAAGGGCGATCCGGAGACGGCGGGCATGGCGGTCGTGATGCTGACGGCGCGGGCCCAGGAGGGGGACCGCCAGCGGGGCGTCGAGGCGGGCGCCGACGCCTATATCACCAAGCCGTTTAGCCCACGTGCCCTACTCGAGACGGTGGAGCGAATGCTCGGGAGTTGACCCTGGGAGTGGCGGTCATCCGGGTGGGTCATGACACTGGCGGCAAGCGGCGGCGAGGGACCAAACGGCGACTGTGACGTCACTGTAACCGGAATTGGATTGTACCGGGGCGCCATCTACGCCAGAATGACGGCATCTCGCGGCGTACGGAGGGAAGCGGTGCTTGATCTCGCGGTGATCATCCTCGGTCTGGCTTGTGGCGTCGCCTTGCTCCAGGGCATCATCGGCGGGGAGGCCTGACGTGACAGGGCAACCGGTTCGCAATCACCCGCTGCTGGTGAGTCAGTTCCAGGCCACAATCAAATGCCGCGAGTGCGAGATCTTCATCGGCCAGGGGCACGAGGACACGGTCCCGCTGCCCGCGCCGGACGGCATGGGGTACCTGTGCCATCCGTGCTGGCAGTCCTACCGCCGCCGAAGCCGTTCGACCGACCACTTGCCTACGCACTGGGTGTCGACGGGCTGATCCTCCGCCCTCTGGTATACTCGTGATGAGCGCCTACCGGAGGAGCATGCCTCGATGGCCTTTTTCATCACCGACAAGTGCGTTGGCTGCACCGCCTGCGAGCTGGTCTGTCCGGTCGACGCGATCAACGGGGTCAAGAAGGAGCTGTACTTCATTGACCCGAAGATCTGCATCGACTGCGGGGCGTGCGGGCGGGCTTGCCCCTATGACGCGATCCTCGATACTTACGGCGACCTGGCGGTCAAAGTCCGGCGGACCGAGTGGCCGAAGCCGGTCGTCATCGACGAGATCTGCTCCGGCTGCAAGTACTGCATCGACATCTGTCCGTTCGATTGCCTCAGCCTGGAGGATGTCGAGGGCCAGCCCTGGACGGCCGTCGCCCGCTTGACCAACCCGAAGACCTGCGTCTCGTGCTACTTGTGTGAGGCCGCCTGCGACAAGGGCGCCATCGTCTTGATGGCGCCCGAGAACGTCGCGCCGGCGGCATCGAAGCGATTCCAGTAACGCGAGCTATCAGTTGTCGGCTACGGGGCTGCTGTGCCGAAGCTGACAACTGATGACTGACAGCTATCTGGACCGCGTCGCCGAGCTGGCCACCGAGGCGGCGCGGGCTGGCGGGGCCGTCTTGCGGGAGGGATATGGCCGCGTCCACTCCGTCCGATTCAAGGGCGATATCGACCTGGTCACCGAGGTCGACGTCCGTGCCGAGCGGACAATCACCGACCTGATCCGGTCGCGCTTTCCCGACCATCGGATCCTGGCCGAGGAGGGGACGATCGGCGGGGACGACGCGGCCCATCGCTGGCTGATCGATCCGCTCGATGGGACCACCAACTACGCCCATGGCGTCCCGGTCTTCTGCGTCTCGATTGGCTACGAGCTGGAGGGGCAGGTGACGGTCGGGGCGATCTACGACCCGAGCCGTGACGAGCTGTTCGTCGCCCGAGCGGGCCGAGGCGCGACGTCGAACGGTCAGCCACTTGCCGTCTCGAACCAGGTCGAGCTGGGGCGGGCCCTCCTGACGACCGGCTTCCCCTACGATCGCGCCCTTCTGCCCAGGGCGCTCGACCAGTTCAGCACCTTCTGCGGGCGCACCCAGGCCGTTCGGCGGATCGGCTCGGCCGCCCTGGACCTTGCCTGGGTCGCGGCCGGACGCTTCGACGCCTACTGGGAGACGGTGATCCAGCCCTGGGACGTCGCGGCCGGCTCGCTGATCGCCGCCGAAGCCGGCGCCCGCCTGACCGATCTGGCCGGCGCGCCGTTCGCTGTCGACGGGGGCGAGATCCTGGCCAGCAATGGCCACCTCCATGAGCTGATGCTGGAGATCCTGGCATCGCCGCGGGCCCCGATCGAGGGGTGAGCGCCGAGCCCCATGCGCTGTTCGTCTACGGCACGCTGACCGATCCTCGGGTCCGCGAGCGCGTCCTTGGGCGATGCCGCTCCCTGGAAGTGGTCCGGGCTCGGCTTCGCGGCTACCGACGGGTAACCGTGCCGGACTATGCGTATCCGTTCGTGGTCCCGAGCAGTCGCGACGCGGTCGTGGAGGGGCTGGCGATCTTCGGCCTGACCAACGCCGACTGTGCCCTGCTCGACGAGTACGAGGACGTCGACGCGGGAACCTATGAGCGTGTGCAGGTGGACGTCGAGCTGGTCAACCGTGGTGCGGTAAGGGGTGCCCGCGCCTGGGTCTACGTCGGTGGGACGGGGGTCGCGCGTTAGGGACGTGGGCGGGCCGATCGGTCCCGACCGTGGCTCTTTCGAGATCCCCATCTGATCCTCGCGGGGCGAACATGTCCCGCCAGGCGTATCGAGCTCCCAGCCATCGGAGGAGGGACTCGGCACCCAGTCCCGACAGGAGGGCAGCCAGCAGGAAGAGGGGCATCACGTAGCGCGGCCAATTCAGGCTATAGCCCCATGCAACACCGGCCAGGTACGTGAGCAGCCACATCAGGAGCACGGCCGCGGGACCGACGCGGCGGGCGCCGCGCCAGTCGCGTCGAGCGATGGCCGCGAGCGAGACCAGGCCGAGCGCGGCCAGCAGGACGTCGAGCGGGATGCCCAGGGCGCCCCTCGCCCAGGTCTGGCGGGCTAGGGCGTGGTCCAGCACCAGCCCCAGTCGGTCGCTCGGGTCGTACACGGCGGCCGCGGGATAGCCGAGTTGCTGCTGGCGCATTTCGTCCTGCCGGTGCTGAAACAGGGCGATGGCTCGCTCGGCCGGGGCGGCCCACAGGAACGGGTAGAGCGCGACGAACACCCCCCAGCACCCGAGGCCGACCGCGCAGCCCCAGGCCAGCGGTCGCCACCAGTTGCGGTGGTCGCCGCGCACCCATGCTGCGACCGCCGCGCCCAGACAGGTGAGGCCGAGCGCCGGGAGACTGAGGATCGCGGTCAGCTTAGGAGTCGTCAGGGAATAACTTGAGCAATGACGTGTGGTCGTGGGGCGATGGTGTAGTTCCAGTCGCCATGGAAGTCGGCCCGTTCGAGCCGCACGGCGGCGAGTTCAGCGTCGGTGACCTTGATCCC
>JACCZL010000037.1 GCA_013695975.1 Chloroflexota bacterium | reverse complement strand
TACGGATACGTGGCCCCGAATGTCCTCGAAGCCGACTTGGAGCGGTACTTCCCCTACCTGGTCACGCTGTTCGCGCGCCTGCCCTACGTCCGCCCGGTTCGGATCGCACACAGCCCGAGCGAGCTGGGCCGTCCAAGCGCGTTGGGATTGCAGTGGGCGCCGCGCGTCGAAGTTCGGGAACCGCGGGTGGCCCAGCTCCAATTCGCGTGAGCCTGTCGTTGAAGCCCGACGCCGCGCGAATCGTGGCCCGGCTTCAAGCGCTCAAGGCGGAGCCCTGGCTCGGCCCTGCACGAGCCTGGTGGCCCGACTACCTGTTCCACGTGACGGACGTCCAGAATGCCGCCCGCATTTTGACGTCAGGTCGACTCTTGTCCCGGGCGCGCTGCGACGAGACCGGTGCGATGATGGTGGACAACGCCAGCGAACAGATCCTCGCTGGCACTGACCCTGCCTGGCAAGCGTTTGTTCGTCTGTACTTTCGACCGAAGACGCCCTTCCAGTACCAAACCGAGGGCTTCCGCCCGATCGGGCAGCGGGGCGGCCTCCAGGCTTACTGTCCGATGCCGGTCGTCTTCTTGTTCGACGCCGTCTCCGTGCTGACGCGTGCCGGCACTCCCTTCAGCGCTCGCAACCTCGCCGCCGCGAACGCCCAGGTTGGGGACGACGCGACGTTCTTCGAGATGCTCCCTTTCGAGGAGATCTACCACTCCAGCCCGCTCTCGGAAGCAGAGAAGCGCTCGATCGTCCATCGCCGGCACGCCGAAGTTGTCGTTCCTGGCGAGCTCGATCTCTCGGCGTTGCGTCGCGTCTGGTGCCGAAGTCCCGCCGAGCAGCAGACGCTCCAGACCCTCGTTCCCCAAAGGATTTGGATGCGGTTCGCGGCGCGAGTCGGATCGAGCCCCCGTCCAAACCTGTTCAATCGACTCTGGACCTTTGTCGAGCGGGCAGAGCTCTCAGCGGATCGGATCGACGTTCGCCTGAACCCGTGGAGTCGCACACCGGGCCCGTTCGCGGCTCGGGTTGATGTGCTCGATGCACGGTCGAGGCACCGCGGATCCTGGTCGGAGCCGGAGTTTGATTCTCGACCGCCAAACCAAGAGCTTGTGATCGACCTCGGTGCGTCTCGTCGGTTGCGTCGTTACTGGGTCGGCTTCTGGCTCGATGACCGTCTCGCCTACGCGGGCTCCTACTCGGGCGAGGCGGAGGATCTTTTCTAGAATGTCCCGTCGGTAGAGGGCAACTATCTGCGCGCCGATGAGGGTCCATCCGTCGCTCTGGCGGCGGCTGAGGGCGATCAGCGTCTCCCATGCCGCGTCGAGAGGATCGCCCGCCCGTGGGAGAACGATCACGTCGGTTCGAGGCGCCGCAGGTACTCCTCCCCCGCTCGCCTGCCCCGAGCATCCCCGGAGTCGTAGAGATCGAGCGCCGCCAGCGGCCCCGGCGCAACGATGGCGTCCGGCGAGAAAGGCCAGATGCCGTCGACGACGTGGAGAATCACGTTCGGTCGATGGCTCGACTCGAGTACGTAGCGCTCGACAAGCTCAGGGTACCGAACGAGCGGCACATATGCTTCCAGGGTATTCGGGGCGACGATGTCGAGGCCATGCTCGCGGGCGGCGCTGACGCCGGTCCGAACCAGACCCGGCTCGTCGGCGATCCTCTCGACATCATCAGGATCAGCGCGAAGCTCGTGGACGCGGGCGCGCCCACGGAGGTAGGGACTGAGGGCGAGCAGACCCCCGCGTTTGAGTTGGCCTCGCATGCGCGAGAGGGACCAGGGGCTGAGTCGGCGTTCGCCCACGACCTGCAATGTGCCATCACCCGAGGCGAGGTCGATCAACGCCCAGGCATTCGTCGGGCTGAACGGGCGGTAGCGCATCGGGTCGGCGACCGCCCGTCGATGCAGGCTCACCGGATCGATGAAGAGCTGCCGTCCGACCCTCGTCGCCTTGAGGCCGCCTGCCCGGATGAGTGCATGGACACGCTGCGGACTGATGCCGAGCTGCGTCGCCGCCTCGCCGACCGTTAGGCTCGAGTTCGCCTGCATTGCGATAAGTATTGCTCGAAATCAATCCTTACCGCAATCACCCAAGCCGTTGCCGTGGAGGCGTGGACTATGCCTGTTGAAACAACCAAGCAGCAGACGAACGGGCATGCCCACGCCTTCGTGGCCGAGCAGCTCGTGGAGCTGTACGCGCCCGACGAAGCCGGCGCCTGGCTCTACTCGCGCAACCGCCTGCTAGCCGGCCAGCGTCCGGCCGACCTCATCGGCAAGGGCGACGTCGATCCGGTCCTCCAGGTCGTCGCCCTGCTCAAGGATGGGGCCTACGCGTAGACTGCCCGTGCTGGACTGGAGATGGGGACGCGGACGCTGAAGTACAATCGAGTGCCCTGTCAACCGTGAAGTGACGGGTGGGGTGTCGACGGCGCGGTCTCCTTGACAGGCTGTGGCGGCGCACCTACGCTAGAGATGACCTCGGCCCATCGCCGTCATCGAGAGGAGGCCATGTCATGGCCACAGGACAGTCGGATGCCGCGAGCGCGATCCGCGCGCTGAGCGACGCCTTCGTCCGCCACTTCAACGCCGCCGACGCGGATCAGCTCGTGCGGGCGTTCTACGCGGAGGATGCGCGCCTACTCCCCCCGAATCACCGGATGCTCACCGGGCGATCCCAGATCCGTGAGGCGCTGCAAGGGTTCATCGAGGCGGGCCTCGGTGGGCTGGCCATCGATACTTACGAGCTAGAGATCGCCAGCTCCGGCGATCTCGCCTACGGGATCGGGACTTTCTCGCTGGCGAGGCCCTTACCGGACCGGGGCAAGTTCATCGAGGTCTACCGCCGGCAGGCGGACGGCTCGTGGAAATGTGTCGCGGACATGTTCAGCAGCGACGAGGCCGCGACCTGACCGGCTGAGCGGGCCCGCCTCAGTCGGGTTGCGTCGAGCCCGTCGGGGTAAGCCGCGTTCGAGTCGGGCAGAGACCCCGCGGAGAACCCGGCTTCGCCACCCGAGGGCTCACCAACCTCCCCGCCCGACGATGGAGGTTGGTGAGCGGCCGCTCACGCGGCCGGAGCCACCCCCCTCCGGCGATGTCGGGGCGAGGTAGCCTCGGGCGGTGATCACCGAACGGGGCAAGGTGGACGATGGCGGGATCGTCTTGTCGAGGCCGCTGGCGCTGCCGGATGGGACCGAGGTGGTCGTCCGCATCGAGCCGCTGATCGGGGAGCAGGAGGCCGAGGCGACCGCGGATCGCGAGGAGCTCGCGGACCTGCCTTTCTCCCGTGGGGAGGCCGCGCGGACATGACCCACGGTGGGAGCTGGGTGCGCGCTGAACGAGAACGGTGACAACGAGCCCACCCGGAGCCCTGGTCCGCGGTGGCGTTAGGGTCACGCCCCTTCCACGCCGCCGAGCACGCGGATGCCGCGCTCCGCGAACAGAGTCGCCAGCTCGTCACGGTGCGGCAGATCGGACAGGTCGACGCCGCGGCTGACGTTCAGGAATTCGTAGCCGAGGATGCGATCCTCGGCGTCGTAGTCGATCCCGCGCTCGTAGTAGCCCCGCACGCTCACGTCTTCGGTGTACGCCACCCCGCCGTCCGGGATCGGGCCGGACACGTACACGTAGGCCGCGTCCGCCTCCCGGTCGTACCTCACCATCATCTCTGCCGCTCGCCCATCTGCTGGCGCGCGTGCGAGGACGATCTCGCCTTGGTCAGGCAGCATTCCAATCCGCGTCATCAAGCGGGTTGTCCCAGAAGCCGAGGCTGCTTTGGGACGCTGAAACGATCTCGTCGAATGTTTCCGCGGGTTCTCCAATCACAAACACGACGATACGTGTACCGGTAGGAAAGGGAACGCGCAGCTCAATGCGCCCCTCTTCTTTCACTTCGGCCTCGTACTTCATCGCGGTTTGAGGTGTGAGCGCGGCCTCTGCCATGTCTGTCAACCCTGCGCCACGGATGGCCTACCGTCCAGGAGTGTAGCATCGAGGACAGCAGGAACGGTCTGCTCCCGGCCGTCGGGCTGGTGGCTTCCTGCTGCCGCGTTCGGGTGGCTCAGGCGTGGGGCGGGTTGGCGCGCACGGCGGCGACGGCCTCCTCGGCGAGCCGCGGGAACTCGGGGTGCTGCTCGGTCGCGGCGATCGTCCTGCTGCTTGCCAGGAAGAGCGCCAGCGCGGCCTCCTGATCCTGGCTTCCCGCGGCCGCCATGATCTCCTCGATCGCCAGGCCGGTCTCATCGGCAAGCTCGGAGACGCTCTTCGTGCCCGCCCGATGCTGGGACACGGCCCACTCCAGGAGGATGCGGCGGGCCGACTCGTCCCCGGCTTGCTCGAGGAACGCGCCGCGCGACTGCTGCTTGAGCCCGGCCGCCCGCTCCAGTCGGCGCGCAGAGATCGGGTCCAGCCGCACCGAGACCGTCAGTTTCTTCGTCGGCATCTCTACCTTTCCTCGAGATCCTTACGTCCGCGCTTGGCACCGTCACCCCCTCGGCCCACCTGACCACGCCGGCGGTGTCGGGCGGCCTACCGCGCCCCGTCGGCCGGGCCGAGGATCGCGTCGACGTCCACCTCAAAATCGGGCGCGAAGAGCGGGCTCACTTGCTGGCCGCGCCCGAACACCTGCACCAGGCGATAGCCGGTCGGCGCCGGATCACGGTAGACCTCGAGCCGATCGGCGACGAGGTCGGCGAGCCAGAACTCGACCACCCCGGTCCGGGCGTAGAGCGGCGCCTTGATCTCGCGATCGACCGGGACCGAGCTGCTAGCAACCTCGACGACGAGCAGGATGTCTGGCGGCCCCGGGTGGCGCTCCTGCGAGGTGTCTGGCCGGAGCAACGCCAAGTCAGGCCGCGGCGTGGACCACTCGTCGAGCCGCACTGGATCCTGCACGCTCAGGATGAGTCGCTCGCCGAGCCGCGCAAAGAGCCGGACCAGACGCTTGAGACACCAGGCGTGGGGCGAGCCAATCGGGCTCATCGCGACGATCTCCCCCTCGAGCAGCTCGATGCGCTCGTCCTCGTCGAAGATGCCGGCCTCGCCCATCCGCTGGAATTCGTCGGCGGTAAACAGCCTTCGCTGAAGCGCTACGGCCATGGCTCATCCCCCACGTGCATTGTACGCCGATCGGTGCGCCCGGGCCGCGCTGGTCCGACACGCCGCCCAGGCATGAGCCCGGGTCCGCTGCGGGGAGGAGGCCGGCCGCTCGTTGGTGCTACTTCTGCGCCAGTACACTCTTACCGCGAAGGGAGACGAACGATGGAGCCGAAAGATCACCTCGAGTTCGCCGGTCCTGATGAGATCAGGATCAAGGGCCATCGCATCGGCCTCGAGCACGTCGTCAATCTCTACCAAGGCGGCTACACCGCCGAACAGATAGCCGAAGAGCTCCCCGGCCTTCCTCGAGAGAAGATCGGCGCGGCCATCGGCTATTACCTGACCAACAAGGCCGCGGTCGACGCGTACCTGGCACGTCTCGCCGATCTCGAGGAGCGCCAGATCCGAGAAGAGTCCCTCACCGAACCGCCGGCCGTCGTCCAACGGCTTCGAGCCTTGAAGGCGCAGCGCCAGCATGTCGGGCGCTGATGAAGCTCCGGTTCCTGCTTGACGAGAATGTAACCCCGCGAGTCAAGACGGCACTGTGGCAGCGGGATGCGTCGATCGACGTTCTGCGCGTCGGTGATCCCCAAGCGCCGCCACTCGGGGCGTTCGATCCGGACATCCTGCGCTACCTGGAACAAGCGCGGCGAGTGTTGATCAC
>JACCZL010000036.1 GCA_013695975.1 Chloroflexota bacterium | reverse complement strand
GCCCTGTTGCGTGCGCGGCGCGCCGGCCGCCGTCGGCGCCCCGCCGCTCGCCATTGCCCACACTCCGAGCCAGACGCCCAGCGCGACCGCGAATGGGAGCTCGCGTCTCAAGGCTCGTAAAACGGTGGGGGCGGCAGCGCCTCGGCCCGCTCCGCGAGCTGCTCCAGGTCGAACGCTTCCTTCCGGACCCGCAGCTCGTAATACAGGATCGTCACGGTAATCCAGATGACCGAGCCAAACAGCGCCTGCCCCAGCGCGGACATGATGCCGTTGACGACCTGGGCGGCGATGAGGCTCCCTGGTGCGGGGGCCACCGTCGTCAGCACTCCGGTGAGTGCGCCGACGATCCCCGAGGGCAAGCTTACCAGGATCCCGACGAGCAGTGATATCAGCACGACGATGCCGAGCACCCGCCAGCGATGACCACCGATCAGCCCCGAGCTGCGTCGCATCGCCGCCACACACCCGAGCGGTTCCAGCACGATCGTCGGATAAGTGACCGACCAGCCGATCCCGAAATACACCGCGAATGGGATGCCGATGCACGTGATGAGCAACAAACCCGTAGCCAGGCTGGTCAGCAGGGTGGCCAGGTAGAGCGACCGGAGCCGCCCGAACGCGACGCGGTAGGCCGCCCTGACGTCGAGTGGCCGCCCGTGGATCGCGTCCGAGGCGAGCTGCACGGCGGCTCCACTGCTGAGCAGGTAGCCAATCCCGCCGACGAGCACGAGCAGCCCACCGACTACCAGCGCGGGTGCCAGGTCGCGCCCCGACTCCAGGCGGCCCTGCAAGCCGCCGAGCCCTAAGCCGAGATTGAGCGCCGTCGAAAACACCGCGACCGGCACGGCCACGACCGCCATGACCAGGACGAAGCTCGAAAAATGTCGCCGATACAGCCTGAACGTCTCGTCCAGGACGTCCCCCACTCCCATCGCCCGCAGTCGCATCCCCCCACCCTCACGCGCCATACCCGTGGCACCTCCGCTTCCCTATGGTAGCCCCCCCACGCGCGGGCATCGCCGAGCCAAACCTGTTGCTCCAGATCAAAGGCTTCCTTGCGCACTCGGAGCTCATAATAGAGGACCGTCGAGCCGATCCAGCCGAGCGAGCCGAACAACGAGCCGATCATGCCGCCGGTACAGCCTGAACGTCTCGTCCAGCACGGCCGCTCCGGCACCGAACGGGCCTGGGCGGCGGAGCCAAGGATCTCCGGACCCTATGGTGAGGCGTTGAGCGCTCCGAGGACCGTTCGCTCGACGAGAGGCAAGTCGGCCCGCAGGACGTGCTCGGCGTCGGCGCGTGGCAGGCGGAACCGAGGACGATACCTGGCCCGATGGGCCAGATCGCGCAGGTTGGCGTAGGCGCTGTCAGCTACGCGGAGCTCTGCGATCCTGAGGACGGCGTTTCGCCGCGCGCCATGGTCCGGCGGCTCGTAGCGCTGCTTCTCCCACAAGTACGCGTTGACGTAGTGGACCGCCGAGTAAAACGCGACCACCACCGCCCATTCGAACGGTGGCGGCTGAACGTCCAGCGAGGACGATTGAGCGACCAGCGCGGCGATGTCCCGATTGCGCGCGGCTGTCTCGAGATGCGCGCTCGTCTTCGGGTCCATCGTCAGGATGGTCGCAAAGGGATCTCTTGGGCGCCTGGAGGAAGCTCCTCGACTACATCGAAGCGGGTGTAATGCCTGGGATTGAGGACGTGCAGTTCAATGTACGCCCCCGGAAACGAGTCAAGCAGCGATGCGGTGGCCTCGTGGAAGCGCAGATGGGGCTCGATGCCGCTCGGCTCGATGACCAGCCACAGTTCGGTGCGATCTCGACGGGTCGAGACCCACAGACGCTGTGCTATCGGCTCGTCGCACACCAGCTCGGCGTAACGATGGCCGATCTCCCGCGCGGTAACCTCGTCCTTGACTGCCATCGGCGAGACCTCCCGTCACCCACCTGCTCGGGAGAGCATACCCTCCACTACATTGTCCGACCATCATAGCAAGGCCTCCGCGCCTTCGGTCGGCCGCGGCCACCCAGCAGAAGAGGCACCGGGTTGGTCACCGCTCGCCGAGGAACTCGCGCAACGCGGCAGTCGTCTCGGGCGGGTGGCCGATCACGATGGTGAAGTGGTTGGTGCCGGGGATCTCGCGCCAGCGGCAGTCGCGGATGCCGGCCGCGACCGACTCGGCCGCCTCGTGGGTCAGGATCTGGTC
>JACCZL010000031.1 GCA_013695975.1 Chloroflexota bacterium | reverse complement strand
ACCAGCGGGACCGCGAACAGCGCTGAGTCGGGGCCATAGTCGGTCAGGCTGATCGTCGCATCGGCCAGGCAGTCCGGCGCCTGGGCGCCAGCTTCGCGGGTCGCCTGGACGACGATCGCCAGGCCGAACAGGTTGCGGGTGTCGGCGTCGGGGAGGACGGCGTGGCGGGCGCTCTCGCCGTCGGCGGCGAGGACACTCAGGCCGAGGTGAAGGGCGTGGTATCGCCGAGCCCCCCGCGCCTCAGCATCCCAGATGGCGTTGACCTGGGGGGCCCGGGCGACCGCGGCAGCGAGGGCCCGAACGAAGAACGGCGTGTAGTCGGCCCGAACCCCGCGCTCGGCCCAGGCGGCGTGGGAATTGTCGATTCGCGCCGCGACCTTCGAGAGATCGACCTCGACGACGCTCGTCGCCTGCGGCACCGTCGTAGCGCTGGCCACCATCACGTCGGACCAGTTCGCACCGCGGACGAATCTTGCCTCCCGACCATCTGCCCCTCGCGGTAGGGGCGGTTCGCGAACCGCCCCTACGCTCCCCGCCCGGTGAGGGAGGGCCTGATCCTGCGCCGGCTGCTCCGCGATCTGGGGTGCGTTCGGCGCGCCGTCCCCCCGAGTCGGCATCCCGATGGATCGGGCGGCAGCTCGATCCACCTGCGCCAGCTCGCGCAGGGCCCGAGCGATCCGATCGCGGTCGGGGATCAGGTAGTCCTCCATCGGGCCACTCGCGGGGATGCCCGCGACATCCGGCATCGTCACTCGGCGGATTGGCGCCCGCAGGTCGTCGAGGGCCGACTCGGCGGCGAGCGCGGCCAGCTCGGCGCCGAAGCCCATGGTGCGGGTGTCTTCGTGGACCACGCAGAGGCGGCCGGTCTTGCGGATCGAGGCGAGGATCGTCGCCTCGTCGAGGGGCACCAGGGTGCGCGGGTCGACGACCTCGACCTCGATGCCCTCCTCGGCGAGCTGCTCGGCGGCCGCCAGGCTTTCGTGGAGGACCCAGCCCCAGGCGACCACGGTAAGTTGGCGGCCGGCGCGGACGATTCGCGCTTGGCCGATCGTGGCGACGTGCTCGCCCTCAGGGACCGCCCCGCGGATCGCGCGATAGGTCCGCTTGTGCTCGAGGACGAGGACCGGGTCTGGGTCGCGGATCGCGGCCAGGAGCAGGCCCTTGGCGTCGGCCGGGAAGCTCGGGACGACGACCTTCAGGCCGGGCACGTGGCTGTAGTAGGCCTCGACGCTCTGGGAGTGGTAGGGGCCGCCGCGGAACCCGCCGCCGTAGGCGGTGCGGACGACGAGCGGGCAGGTCCAGTCCCCCTGCGTGCGAAAGCGCATCCGGGCCGCGTCGGAGATGATGTGGTCGGCAGCGGCGTGCATGAAGTCGGCGAACTGGATCTCGGCGACCGGCCGAAGGCCCTTCATCGCCATCCCGACCGCCAGGCCGGCGATCCCCAGCTCCATCATCGGCGTGTCGATCACCCGCGCCTCGCCGTAGCGGGCCTGGAGCCCGTCGGTGGCACGGAAGACGCCGCCGAGCTTCCCGACATCCTCGCCGAGCACGACCACCCGCGCGTCGCGCGCCATCTCCTCGTCGAGCGCCTCGCGGACCGCCTCGATCAGGGTGAGGATGTGATCCGTTTCGGCCTCGGCCGGGGCGGAGGCCCGTTCGGCGATCGTCATTCGGCCGCTGCTCGCACTCGTCGATCGGCCCAGGTGTGGAGCAGGGCCGATTCGGGCTCGGCGTCCGACTCGGCCTCGGCCCAGGTGGCGGCGTCGGCCACTTCCTGGCCGATCTCAGTCGCCATCCGCTCCGCGTCGGGTTCGCTCAAGACGCCGCGCTCCAGCAGCCGCGACCGGGTCAGTAGGAGGGGGTCGCGCTCGCGCCAGCGGTCGACCTCGTCGGGGTCGCGGTAACGGGTGTCGTCGTCGTTCGAGGTGTTCGGGCGGAAGCGGTAGGTCCGCGCCTCGATCAGGCTCGGGCCCTGGCCGGCCCGGGCCCGCTCGACGGCGACGGCGGCCGCCGCGTAGACCGCTTCCAGGTCCATCCCGTCGACCGAGATGCCCGGCATGCCGTAGCCCTGGGCGCGTAGCGAGAGGTCGACCACGGCCGACTCCTTGGAAAGGGGGACCGACTGGGTGTACAGGTTGTTCTCGACGCAGAAGACGATCGGCAGACGATGAATGCCGGCGAAGTTCATCGCCTCGTGGACCTCGCCCTTCAGAGCCCCGCCATCGCCGAAGGCGCTCCAGACCACCGTTCGCTCGCCGAGGAGCCGGGCGGCGTAGGCCAGACCGGCGGCGTGGGTGACGACGTTTGGCTGGGGCCCCTCCTGGCTGATGATGCGCCGCTCGCGGGAGCCCCAGTGGGCGTAGGGCTGGCGGCCACCGGTGCAGGGGTCGGCCGCGCGGCCGAAGTAGTGGGCCACCACCTCACGGGCGGTCAGGCCCCAGGCCAGGCAGGCGGCGAGGTCGCGGTAGTGAGGCGCCAGGACGTCGGTTGCGAGGTCGACGGCCAGCCCGGCCGCGGCGCCGACCGCCTCGTGTCCGGCGCAGGAGACGGCGAAGTGCCCCTTGCCCTGCCGCCGCAGCGCCCACATCGTGTCGTCGAGCTGCCGCGCCAGCAGCATCCAGCGGTAGGCGCGCAGGAGCTGCGCGGACTCGATGGCAGGGGGATGGTCCGCGATGTCTCCGCCACCACATGCCTCTCCCCGCATCATACGGGCAGCGTAGCATCGCGCCGGCATCTCGTCAATGCTGGCGCCAGTCCAACGGCTCAGCGGGGCCGGCGGTCGACTACGCGGACGGCCTTGCCTTCGCCGCGGGGGATCTCGCCGATGGCCAGGATCTGGACGGTCATCGTGATGCCGGTCTCCCGCTGGAGCGCGCGGGCCACCCGCGCGGCCAGCGCGTCGCGGTCGGCGACGATCGAAGCCGGCTCGCAAAGGACGGTCAGCTCGTCGAGCGCCTCGGGTCGCTCGACGAGGAGCTGGTAGTGGGGGGCGACGTCGCCGACGCCGAGGAGGATCCGCTCGACCT
The DNA here is from genome assembly GCA_013695975.1 of Chloroflexota bacterium. Classification (GTDB taxonomy): domain Bacteria; phylum Chloroflexota; class UBA6077; order UBA6077; family JACCZL01; genus JACCZL01. The sequence continues at coordinate 342 of JACCZL010000031.1, read as the reverse complement.
CCGAGGGGTACAGGTTGACGCCACGAATGATCAGCATGTCGTCATAACGCCCGCGGACGCGGCTCATCCGCGCCGTCGTTCGGCCGCACGGGCACGGCTCGAAGTCGAGCGACGAGATGTCGCCGGTTCGGTAGCGGATCATCGGCAAGGCCTGCTTGGTCAGGGTGGTGAAGACCAGCTCGCCTTCGTAACCGGCTGGGAGGGGCTGGCCGGACTCGGGGTCGACGATCTCGGCCAGGAAGTGGTCCTCCTGGATGTGGGCCCCGTTACGGCCCTCGGCGCACTCGGCCGAGACGCCGGGGCCGACGATCTCGGAGAGCCCGTAGATGTTGAGCGCCGTCA
>JACCZL010000027.1 GCA_013695975.1 Chloroflexota bacterium | reverse complement strand
CTGGGACGTCGGACCAACGACACGCCAGGCTGCAACAAGGTGAGGACGCCGGGTATCGCCGTCCTCGTGGAGTACCGATGGATCGAGGGCGAGTCGCACTACCGAATGAAGCCCGTGCTGCGCCATGCCCTGGAGTTGGTGCCCGAAGCAGTTGCCGGAGCAGCATGGTGATTGACAGCCCACAGACGGGGCGGATCGGCGTATCCTCGGGGTGTGCCTCGTTCTTGTAGTCCTGGTCGAGCTTCAGCAGGGGCATCCGCCGGCGGGGGCAGCCGGCCATCCGGATCGGTACTCCTCGCTCACGCTCGGGGTACCGATCCCGCCCCTGACCAGTACTACAAAACTGATACTGTTGGCGAATCCCCCGACGTTGAGAGCCTCGTGGTCAGCGTTGCCAAGATGCCCCCTCCCTACGCTGGTCACCTTCGGCACCTTCGGCCTCCGCGTGGTCATCTTGGGGTCCAGCGCGGGCCAAGGTGACCATCCGCGGCGTCCCGCTCGGATTCGCCAACAGTATCAAAAGTGAGTCACACCCAATCCTCGGATTGACACCGCTCTGGCAAAGTCCGTAAGATGGCAGTGGAAATGGGCTAGGGCTTCCCTAGTCGGCTACAGGGGGCCGCTCGTCGGCCTCCAGTAGCTCTTAATGGGCGGGAGTTGGCTCGTCTTCCGCAACGGCGCGAGTCGCGGCAGGGAAGACTTTCAAGCCGTACTTGCGTTTCGCGCCCTCGCCACCGTCGTACAGCTTGAGGTCGGCAGGTTTCAGCGCTCCGGTTCGCTGTCGGGCTGGATATTCTTCTCGGCCGGATTATTCACCGGGCGGTGCCTGCTATCTTCAAATGCCTGCCCATCCCGCGAATCGGTTGCCGTCGGCCGAGCACGCGCCGTACCATCCTGTCGCTGCGACCGAAGTCGCAGGAGGATGCTCGGGAGGTCCGGTAGCATGAAGTCCATGGGCCAACCGGGCGACCGCTGGAGCCTCGCCCGGGTCTACGGAGCGCTGGTTATGGGGGCCGTCGGCGGCGGCGTCCTCGGTTACGTGCTGATCGACCTGCTGTTCGGCCCACTCATCGGCCAGGGCGGCTGGTGGACTGTCTTCGCCTCCGGCGGCGCCATCGTCGGGCTGACCCTGCAGGGCGTCCGCGAGTTTGCGAAACCGCTGGTCGGCCCCGCGTACGCCCCACGCCGCGCCGCGGACGACGCCGAATCGTAGGGGCGACTGGCCGATCGTCCCTGGAGACTCCGCCGCTCGCGGCGGCACCCGGGGCCAGGACCGGCACCGACGGCCATGATCACACACCTGGCGCGGAGCAGCGCCACCAGGCGATCCGCTCAGAAACCAGCCGGTTCGGCGCGATCGACGGTGAACACGTCGGCCCTGCCGTTGGTGTCGTCGGCGACGATGTTGGCCGCCTCGGACCAGAAGGCCACCAGACGCCCGTCCGCGCTCAGGGTCGGGCTGTGGCTGAGCCCGTTGGCCGGCATCCCGCCCGCTGCGACGCTGACCCGCTCGAGCGCGCCGCTCGAGCGATCCTTCACGAACACGTCCGCCAGGCCGTTGGCGTCGCCCGCGACAAGGTTGGCCGCTTCCGACCAGAAGGCCACGATCTGCCCGTCTGCGCTTAGCGCGGGGCTGTAGCTGGCGCCGTCGGCCTGCGCGCCGTCCGGGGCGACGCTAATCCGCTCGACGGCGCCGGTCTGGCGGTCGCGCAGGAATACGTCGATCGCCCCGTTGGTGTCGTCGGGGACGAGATTGTCCGCCGCGGACCAGAAGGCGACGAATCGCCCGTCTGCGCTAATCACTGGATGCCAGAAGCTGTCGGCACTGGCTTGCGCACCGTCTGCCGCTACGCTTATCCGCTCCACCAGCCCGGTTTCACGGTCCTTGACAAAGATATCCGGCACGCCGTTGGTGTCATCTGACACGAGGTTGGTCGCGTATGAGCCGAACGCGACCAACCGACCGTCTGCGCTCAGCGAGGGGGCCACGCTGTCGGCGCTCCCCTGTGACCGGTCCAGGGGCACGCTGAGCCGCTCGATCGCCCCGCTCAGGCGGTCCTTGACGAAGACATCGTAGCCGCCATTGTCGTACGTCCGATTGGTGTCGTCTGAAACCAGCGTGCTGGCCTCGGACCAGAATGCCACATAGCGGCCGTCTGCGCTCATGGCAGGACGGAAGCTTCCACCGTTGCCTTCCGCGCCCTCGGCCGAGACGCTCGCCCGCTCGATTGCCCCACTCTGACGATCCTTGACGAAGACGTCGCTGCTCCGATTGAGGTCGCCCCGCGCCAGGTTGGTAGCGCGGGACTCGAACGCCACGAACCGTCCGTCTGCGCTCAGGGCCGCGTTGAGGCTCGGCCCGTCTCCCTGCCCGCCGTCTGCCGCCACGCTGATCCGCTCGATCGCCCCAGTTCGGCGATCCTTGACGAAGACGTCGATCGCCCCATTCGTGTCGTCAGTCAGGAGGTCTCCGGCCCCGGACCAGAAGACGAGCAGCCCGCCATCCGTGCTCAGGACCGGGCCGGCCGCCCGGTAGAGCTGCCCACTCGGACGATCGGCCGAGGCGACGGTCCGCTCGATTCGCGGCCCACCGGCTTGCTGGTCGGGGCCGGCATCGGCGACTCGAACCAGGCCCACCACCGAGAGCGCGACCACCAGCCCAATGACGAGTCGGAGGATGCTCGCCCGGGCGCGCCTCCCCGGGCCTCTGAAAGTAAGGATCTGAGGGTTTCGGCGAGCGCCCGCGCTACCGATCATCGGGCGCGAGCGTCGGGCAGGTTCGCGACGTCGGTCGGCTCGACCAGCGACTCGCCAGCCAGGGTGGGCCACGAATAGGCCCGGTAACGTGCTGAGCGAACGCCAGGAACGTGCAGCCCGAGCTCCCAGGCGACCGTGCCGTCCGGCCCTGCCTCGACTAACACCAGCGGCTCATCCGGACCGTCCGCGCGGAAGCCAAAGTTTACCAGCGTGTTCCCGTTCGGCAGACGCCCGACGTTGCTGAGTCGGTCCGCGTAGATATCCGGATGATGGCGATACTCCCACACCTTGCGCGCCGTCATCGTCGCGAAGTCCAACTCGAGCTCCAGCGCCCGCGAGTACTCCCCCTCCGGTCGGAAGTTGCCGTTGTCGAAGAGCAGTACCCGTCCGCCGGGCAGCTCGAATGCCGTGTGCTGGCCGTAGAATCGATCGGCCGGGTCGGGAAAGCTGAAGCTGCTATCCGCGCCGCCGAGCCGCCACTCGACGGTCTCGAAGTCCGCCGCCAGCGAGATCACCTGATCGAGGCTTCGGAACGACAGCAGCCAGGTGCCACGCGGGCCGCGCGCCAGCGAGTTCGCGTGGGTCCACTCCTCGCTGCCGAAATCCCCGCCTCGGTAGCGCCCCGGCACTCGTGGGATCGGATCGAGCTCGAAGGTGCTCCAGACTTGCTCCTCCTCGAGCAGGTCCAGGTCGAGGACGTTCACCGTGTCGCCACGCACCGGCCGATCGGGAGGCCCGCCGCTGGACGTCTCGTCGATCACGCCATCTTCGGCGCCGAGGAAGAGCACCCGTCCGTCGCCCAGCGGCAGCACGTCGTGGTGGATGTACGAATCGTCGACCTCGACCCGTCGCACGACCACCCCATCCGGAGTGATCTCCTCTATCCCGAAATTCCTGGTCTGATACAGCAGGTTGCCGTTGGCGAGCCGCGCGGCCGCCCCGATCGGGGAGCCCGCTCCGCCCCGGCTCATCGCGAGCGGGAGCCGGTAGTACCAGACCGGCCGGCTCAGCGCGTCGAGGGCGATGAAGAAGCGCTCGGCGCTCCCGCCGACCGCGAAGTCCATCAGAGTCAGGGGTGAGCTTGGGCGACCGGTGGCCTGGATCTCGAGCCGCTGGAGCGGCCCGGGCAGCTCGCCGGTCTGGAGCTCCGCCGCCGCCACACCATCCGGGCAGCCGGCGGCGTCCACGGCGAACGCCCGTACCTGGTAGGCGGTGCTCGCTCGCAAGCGAAGGATTGGCAGTCGATGGGTCATGGCGGCCTCGGTGCGCGGCGTGCGCAGCCAGCCAACCTCCGCATTGCCGTATTCCAGGTAGACCGGCGCCGGCGCGTCTAGCTCGACCGTCGCATCGGCGATGAGCGCATGGTCGGCGCGACGCTCGGTGACCAGCCGGACCGCGTCGGTGGCGGGCGCCGGGCCACAGCTCTGGCTCGCCTCGGCGCTGCTGAACAGCAGCAGTCCAACCCCGACGAGGGCGGCGAGCGCGTGGACGGGCGGGAGTGCGGGCAAGGGGCAAGAACGTCCAGACCCGGGTAGCCCACGCCGAAGGCCAGGGCCGGCGGATTCTAGCACCGTCCCCGGCCCATCGGCCATCAGGCGAACGCGAACTCCGTGCCCACCCCGCCCGCGCGGGCTCGCTCCAGGGCCAGGCTGGCAGTCACCGCGTCCTCGAAGGCCACGCCACACGACTTGAACAGCGTCACCTCGTCCGGTCGCTGGCGGCCAGGCTTCTTCCCGAGCACGATCTCGCCGACCTCGGCCGAAACCTGCTCCCGCGAGAACGCACCCTCCTCGATCGCCAGCAGGATGTCGCCCGCCTCGGCAAACGCTGCCTCGTACGTGTCGACCACGACCGTGCTCCGCGCCACCAGCGCGGCATCCAGCTCGCGGGTCGTCGCGGCGTGCGAGCCGACCCCGTTGACGTGGGCGCCGTCGCGGACGAGGCGACCGGCGAAGAGCGGCGTCGTGGCGGTCGTGCCGGTCACGACGATGTCGGCGCCAGCGACGGCCTCGATCGACTCGCCCGGTTCGATCTCGGCCTCGACCCGCCCGCGCATCTGCTCGGCGAACGCTCGTGACTTCTCAGGCGACGAGCCCCAGACGAGGATCCGCTCGACGGCCCGAACGGGTGGGATCGCCAGGACGTGAAACTCGGCCTGAACCCCCGTCCCGAAGACCCCGAGCGTCTTGCTGTCTTCACGGGCCAGGTACCTGGTTGCCACCGCCGACGCCGCGGCCGTCCGCAGGCCGGTGATGAAGCCGGCGTCCATCACCGCCACCGGGAAGCCGGTCTCGAAATCCGAAAGGACGTAAAGGGCGCCGATCGTCGGCAGTCCGCGTGACGGGTTCTGGCCGAAGACCGAGACCAGCTTCGTCCCGAGCGCCCGCGACTCGGTCATCGCGCACGGCATCAGCAGTAGCACGCCCGGCGGATCGGTCAATCTGACCGCCGTGCGGGCCGGCATCTGGACCTTGCCGGCCGCATAGTCGGCAAAGCCCCGCTCCACCGCCTCGATCACCGACCGCACGTCGAGGAGCCGCTCAAGCTCGGCTCGGCTTAGCAGGAGCGTCATGCC
>JACCZL010000013.1 GCA_013695975.1 Chloroflexota bacterium | reverse complement strand
CATGGGCGGATTGTACCGCTCACGCTCCACTCGGGCGGAGGCCAACATCGCTTCTTCCCATGCTCCGCCGGGGAGGTATGAGCACTCAGCCCTCCCGCTGACCCCGGGCGCGCAAGGAGCGTACCCGACTGGGGTATGATGGTCCAGGCAGTGCCAGCTCGAATCGCGAGCGCGCCTTGAGAGGGGATCGACCATGAGCGAAGCAACCGCGGCCGCGCTGAACGTGGCCCCTGAAGTTGCCTCGAGCGACCGTCCGGAGCGCTCTTGAGCGAGGTCGTCGCGCCCGACGGCATCCCGGTCCGGCCCATCCCGCTGCCGGGTAGCGAGTTGATGAGTCTGGCCTTCGGGCGGATCCCCGCGGGCAGCTACGGCGTCCACGTGCACTGCTCGCTGGAGCAAGTCACCGTCGGGCTGGTCGGCACGGTTGCCGTCACGATGCGCGCTCCGTCGGGCGAGGTTACCGTCGCCGAGCTGGGGCCCGATGCCGTGGTCGTAACACCGCCGCTCCACACGCTGTCCTTCGCCAACTCCGGCTCCGAGGACGCTCGGGTCCTCTTTATCTGCTCCCCGACCTATCCGGCCGATGATGCCGACGTGGTCCTGCCCGGCCAGCACCGCGCCCTGACGGCGGACGAGCTGCGGCGGGCGCTGGGTCGGCAGCGCCAGGCGCGCGCCGATGCCATCGCCACCTTCGACGCCCGTCTCGCCGAGCTCGAGGCGCTACTCTCGATCCAGGACCTGTAGGAGGGACCGTGCCGGCGCAGACGTTCGATTGGCGGGACGATCCGAGCGGGACGATCATCGCCGTGCCGGAAGTGCGGGCGCGCTTCCTGCGACGCGAGCCGGGCGACCCGCCGGGCAACTTCCACAGCCACGAGGAGTCTGAGGGAATCGAGACCTGGGTCGTCCTCGAAGGCGCCGTCCGCTTCGAGTTCGAGGACCGCACGGTGATCGCGACGCCCGGCCAGGCCGTCGTAGCCTATCCCCGCGAGCGCCATCGGATCAGTTGCGCCGGCGACGAGCCGTGCGTGTATTTCCTGACCCTGACGCCCCACCGCGAGCCGACCCACACCTTCTACGACGCCGATGGTACCCGCCTCCCGACCCGCGACGGCACCGTCAACCCGACCTGGCAGGGCGAGCCGGCCCTCGGCGAGCGCCGCAGCGCCTGAGCGGCGGCTATGTGAGGGTCGTTTAGAGTCGAGCAAGCTTGATCCCCGTCCGGCACTGCAGGCTACGACCGAATCGGTGCCTCTGGGTCAGCGATCCTGGCGGTAGCCCAGGGCGTAGTCGGCGATCAGCAGGCGCTGGAGCTCGTTGGTGCCTTCGACGATCTGGAGGAACTTGGCGTCGCGGAAGAAGCGGCCGACTGGGAGGTCCTCGGAGCAGCTATAGGCGCCGAAGATCTGGCAGGCTTCGATCGCGGCCTTGAGGGCGATCTCGGTGCTGTGGAGCTTCGTCATCGCGGCGTGCTGGCGGGCGCGGCGGACGCCCTGGTCGCGGAGCCAGGCCAGGCGGTACACCAGCAGACGGGCCGTCTCGACGTCGACCATCATCTCGGCGATCTTGGCCTTGATGAGCTGGAACTCGCCGATCGGCTGGCCGAAGACGACCCGCTCGCGGGCGTAGCGGATCGACTCGTCGAGGCAGGCCTGGGCCAGCCCGACCGCCCGCGCCGAGACCGCCAGGCGGCCGTTCTCGACGGCCGACAACGCCACCCGCAGGCCCTTGCCCTCCTCGCCGACCAGGTTCTCGGGGGGGACTCGCACGTCCTCGAAGTGGAGCTCGCCGGTGCTCGAGGCGCGGATGCCGACCTTGTTTTTGAAGACGCGGAAGGAGAGGCCCGGCGTGTCGGCCGGAACGATGAAGGCGCAGATGGCGTCCTTGCCCATCGAGCGATCGAGGGTGGCGAAGGTCAGGAACCAGTCCGAGCAGTCGAGGTTGCTGATCCAGATCTTCGACCCGTTGATGAGGTAACTGTCGCCGTCGCGGCGGACGGTCGTCTCCATGGCGGCGACGTCGCTGCCCGATTGGGGCTCGGTCACGGCGGTCGCGCCGAGCGACTCGCCACGGCACATCGCCCCGAGGTAGTCGCGCTTGTGGGCGTCGCTCCCGAACTGGAGGATCGCCGCGCCGACCAGCCCGCTGGTGCGGCTCATGGCCGAGGCGACGGTCGTGCAGACTTTGGCCATCTCCTCGACGCCGACGGCGTAGGTAACGTAGTCGAGTCCGGCCCCGCCGTACTCCTCGGGCACGACCCCGCCGAGGAGGCCGAGCTCGGCGGCGTGCTTGACGATCTCGGTCGGGTAGCGCTCCTCGCGGTCGTACTCGGCGACGTGCGGAGCGACCTCGCGGCGGGCGAAGTCGCGGACCAGGTCTCGGTACATCCGCTGCTGGTCGTTCAGGGCGAAATCCACAGCGACCTCCGACGGTGGTACTCTCGGGCGGCGCGGAGCGCGCCGAGGCAGGCCTCGACCGAGAGAAAATGGGGTCGGCCCGCGTCGCGGAGGATTGTAAGGGCCTCCTCGCTCAGGCTGCCGCCGAGCCAGCAGGTCAGCAGCGGCTTCGGCAGCTCGGCGGCCAGGTCCAGCAGGCCGCGGGCCCGCTCGGCTAGCTTGGCCCGACCGCCGATCATCGTGTTGATCGAAACCACGACGTCGATCCGCGGGTCGGCGGCCAGCGTGGCGAGTGCCCGCAGCAGGTCACCTTCAGGCAGCCCGGCCCCGACGTCGAGCGGATTGGCGATTGGCGTCCAGGGGTGGAGGAGCGGTCGCAGGGCCTCGACCGTCTCCGCGCTCGGGGGCGGCAGCTCGAGGCCCAGGCTGTCGCAGACGTCCTGGGCCAGGATCGCCGCGCCGCCGGAGGTAGTGAAAACGGCCAGGCGTCCGCCGAACGGCGTGGGCTTGGCCGGGGTCTGGGCGAAGACGACGGCCAGGTCGACGACGACGTCGAGCGTCTCGGCCTCGACGATCCCGACCTGGCGGAAGGCGGCTTGCTGGACGCGGCGACGGCCCGCCAGCATGCCGGTGTGGGCCAGGGCGGCGACGGCCGAGCGCGGCGATCGGGCCAGCTTAAAGGCGATCAGCGGGACCTCCCGCTCGCGCGCTCGGCGGGCCAGCTCGAGGAACCGGGTCGGCCGTCGGAGGCCCTCGACCAGCAGCACGATCAGGCCGGTCGCCGCGTCGTCGAGCAGCAGCTCGAGGAGGTCGCAGGTGTCGAGGAAGCGCTCCTCACCCGAGAAGAAGGCCTGGCTGATTCCGATCCCGCGATCGAGCAGGCGGTTGAGGACGGCCCCGCCGAGCCCGCCGCTCTGGGCGATCAGTCCGACCGACCCGGCGCGGACCGTCCCGAGATCGAGGGTCGAGTTCCAGGTGGCGGCGACCGGCGCGTGGGCATCCAAAAAACCCATGCTGTTGGGACCCATCACCAGCAGACCCTCGGGGGGACGCAGGTCTGGGGGCAGGTCGGCGCTGAGGATCACCGCCATCCCGACCCCTCGGGCGGCGCAGGCATTGAGCGCGCCCGGCACCTGGTCGGCCGCCAGGCTGATCAGGGCGAGGTCGACCGGATCGGGCACGCTCGCCAGATCGGGATAGCAGCGCAGGTCGCCGATCCGCTCACGGCGCGGGTTGACCGGGTAGACCGCGCCGGCAAAGCCGGTCGCCGCCAGGTACTTCAGCGGGCGGTGCCCCAGGCGCTCGGGATCCCCAGACGCGCCCAGCACGGCGATCCCGCGTGGCCGGAGCAGCTCGGGACGAAGACGGGTCAAGGTGGGGCCAGGCGCACGCCCGGACCCGCCATCGCTTCGCCTCGTCTCGACGCCACAACGGGCGGGCATGACCGGCCCAAGGTGATCATCGGGCGCCCAAGATGATCAAGGTGATCATCCATGTGCGCACGATCATCTTCGGGCCGGATGATCATCTTGGGGCTCTCGGAGCTATCACGGGAGTGGCTCGATCCAGATGTGGCGGTAGCGGACCGGGTCCCCGTGGTCCTGGAGCAGGATCGGGCCGGGCTCGGGTCCCTCCGCCTCCCCGCCGGCCGTGCTGGAGGGTAGCTCGACGTCGTCGTGGACCAGGACGTCGTTCCAGAGCACGCTCACGCGGGCGGGCGCGGTCTTGACGCCGCTCGACCAGCGGGCAGCGCGGAACGTCACGTCGTAGCGCTGCCAGGTCTCGGCCGGACCGGCGGCGTTGACGTCGGCATCCTTGACGCCGTAGACCGCGCCGGCGTCGTCCTGGCCGCCGAGGGCCCGGCCGAACGAGTCGAGCACCTGCAGCTCGTAGCGTTGCTGGAGATAGACGCCGCTGTTTCCGCGCCCCTGCTCGGCGGCGTCGGCCGGGCTCGCCGGCGACCAGAACTCGAGGTGGAGCCTGAAGTCGCCGAACGTCTCGATCGTCCGAACGTCACCGCGGCCGCCGCGGACGACGAGCGCCCCCTCGACGATCGGCCAGCAGATCGGCTCGGCGCCGCCGAGCTGCCGCCATGCCGCGGTGCTGGTCCCATCGAAGAGGACGATGGCGTTCGGCGGGGGCGCGGCCGGCTGGTCGGCGGCCATCGTCGCCGCTGGCGTCGATGCGGTTGAGCCGGCCAGGGCCAGGCCCAGCGCCAGCATGGCGAGCAGCGGCAGGAGCAGGCGGGCCACCCCGGGCAGTCGATTGGTCACGGGCTACCCCCGGTTAGGACTGTCGGCATTGTACGAAAGAATCGGGTGTGTTGTGACGCGCCTGTGATGCCGGACCCCTATGCAGCGCCATCCATAGGCGCTATACTCGTGAATGTCAGATGTGGCCGATCCGCAAGGGGAGGCTGAACGACGCGGCAGGTCGACCCTTCGGGGGAATGTCGCCGAGATGTCGTAGCGGGATGGCGACCAACGTCCCGCGGGCCGTCTGATACGCAGCCCGAGAGGCGCAAGCTTCTCGGGCTGTTTCTTTGCCGCGCGATCCGGCCCCGAGCACTCGAGTCGTCAGGCTGGGGCGAGCTGGGCGCCGCCGCAGACGTGGAGCACTTCGCCAGTGATGAAGGCCGCGTCTGGTGAGGCGAAAAAGGCGACCGCGACGGCGACGTCCTCCGGCGTCGCGAGCCGACCGAGCGGCGTCTGATTGATCGCCCGGGCGGCGATCGCGGCGAACTCCTCCTCGGAGCGCCCGGCTCGGGTGAACGGGGTGGCGACCAGGCTCGGTGCGACGGCGTTGGCGGTCACATTCCAGGGCCCGAGCTCGCGGGCGAGCGAGCGGGTCAGGCCGACCAGGCCGGCCTTGGAGGCGGTGTAGGCCGGCAGGCTGCCGCTCACCCAGACGCGCGAGGCGACGTTGACGATCCGTCCGGAGCGTTGCTGCTGCAGGGTCGGGATGGCCGCCTGGCAGACGTTGAACGCGCCCTTCAGGTTTACCGCCAGCACCGCGTCCCAATCGGCCTCGGACTGGTCGGCGTTCGAGCCGTGCCGATTCAGCCCCGCATTGTTGACCACCACGTCGAGGCGGCCGAACCGCTCGAGGACCCGCTCGAGCAGCCGCCCGGCCGACGCGCGGTCGGCGACGTCGACGCCCAGACCGGCCCCGAGGTCGGGCGGTCCGCCGAGCTCGCGGGCGGCTCGCTCCGCCGCGGTCGGGTCGAGGT
>JACCZL010001022.1 GCA_013695975.1 Chloroflexota bacterium | reverse complement strand
GTCGGAGGTTATCGGGACTTCCATTCGCGCAGCCGTAGGGGCGCCGCTGAGCGCAACGCGGTCCGACGCGTCCCTGCCGGTCTACGAAGTCGGCGCCAAGATAGCCACCCGCCAGGCCTACGGCGAGGCGTTGCGCGCCCTCGGCGCCGCCCGGCCCGAGGTGGTGGCGATCGACGCGGAGGTCGGCAACTCGACCTTCAGCGAGCTGTTCGAGGAAGAGTTTCCCGACCGCTACTTCCAGGTCTACATCGCCGAGCAGCAGCTTGTCGCCACCGCGGTCGGCATGAGCGTCCGCGGCTTCGTCCCCTTCGCCGCCACCTTCGCGGCGTTCTTCAGCCGCGCCTACGACTTCATCCGAATGGCCGCCATCTCGCGGGCGAACATCCGCCTCTGCGGCTCCCACGCCGGCGTCTCGATCGGCGAGGACGGCCCCTCCCAGATGGCGCTCGAAGACCTGGCGATGATGCGCGCCGTCGGCGGCAGCACCGTCCTCTACCCGTCTGACGCGGCTCAGACCGCCCGCCTCGTCGAGGCGATGGCCGACCGCTCCGGTATCGTCTACCTGCGGACGACCCGCGCCTCGACGCCCGTCCTCTACGGCCCCGACGAGACGTTCCCGATCGGCGGCAGCAAGACCCTGCGCCGTTCGGACCAGGACGTCGTCGCCATCGTCGCCGCCGGCATCACCCTCCACGAGGCGCTGGCGGCCCACGCCGAGCTCGCCAGAGAGGGAATCGCCGCCCGCGTGATCGACGCCTACTCGGTCAAGCCGATCGACGCCGAGACCCTTCGCGTGGCCGCCCGCGAGGCGTCGGGCGGCATCGTCGTCGTCGAGGACCACTGGCCCGAGGGCGGTCTCGGCTCAGCCGTCCTCGAGGCGTTCGCCGACGGGACCGACCCGCTGCCCAGGGTGCGCCTGCTTGGGGTCTCCAAGATCCCCGGCTCCGGCACCTCCGCCGAGCTCCTCGACGCCTGCGGCATCAGCGCCCGCCACATCGCCGAGGCCGTCCGCGCCCTCCGAGAAGCGCACTGAACCGGCGGCAGGCCAGCGCGATCCCACGAGTTGGTCGGTGCCCGGTCGTCTCACGTACTGAAGTGGCGCGTCCTCGCCAAGCTGCGATCCTCGCGGGTCAGTCGCGGCTGCGCTCCGTCGCCGATGGCAGCACGAAGTCGTAGTCGACAGTGTAGAACGGCGCGGTCTGCGCCGTGCCATCGCGAGCGGTGCCGGGTTCGTGGCGCACGAGCTCCGCGATGAGCGACTCCTTGACGCCGAACACGGCGTCGGCGTCAAGATAGGGGTCGCCGGCGGCGAACACGTGCGTGGTCACGGTCTGGCAGCCGGGCGCCGAGACCCTGAAATGGATGTGGGCCGGGCGCATCGGGGAGCGGCGGGCAGCCCGGAGTAGCTCGCCGACCGGACCGTCGTCGGGGATCGGGTAGAACTCCGGCTTCACCGTCCAGAACCAGAAGTGCCCCGCGTCGTCGGCGTCGAGCTGGCCGCGGCCCTGCGCGACGGACAGTTCGGGGCGCTGCACGTCGTACAGGCCATCGCGGTCGGCCTGCCAGATCTCGAGGCGGGCGTGCGGGATGGGCTCGCCGGTCGTGGAGCGGACCCGGCCAGCGACGAGGCACGGCTCGCCGCGAGCGCCGTTGGCGAGGTCGTCGCCGTTGCGGTACGTCGGCGCCCCCCCGACGTAGAACGGGCCGAACACGGTGGACTCGGTGGCCCCGCCGGTCGGCGGGTGGGCCATCCCGATCACCTGCATCGACAGCCCCAGGACGTCTGAAAGCAAGATGACCTCCTGGCGCCTGTCGCTGGAGATCTGGCCGACGCGGGTCAGGAAATCGATCGCCGCGGCCCACTCCGCCTCGGTCAGCTCCATCTCCCGCGCGAAGGCGTGCAGGTGCCCCACGAGGTGCTGCATCAGGTGCCGGAACCGTTCCGACGGCGCGGTGTCGAAGCGCGCGAGCACCTCCTCGGTCAGCGCGTCTTCCGCCAAATCCCGCGTTGGGCCCGTCGTCATCCCTCGCTCCGCTCCATTCACCCCGGTCCTCCCCGTGTCCGTTTCTGATCGATCTAGGGTGGCTGCGACGTGACTTGGTCCATCTCCGCGACCGGCCAGACCAACCCACCCTTTGCGGACCCTCTGACGACCATTCCCGCCTGATTCGGGAGAGCCAGCGTCTGTCCAAGGCCGAATGGCCGACCCTGACGAAGCCGACCGCTTGGAGCAATCGTATCTTAACCAGGCGATTGGGAATCGGGAACGATCGTGATGCGCCGCCGTGGGTTCGGGATGCTCGAGTGAGGCACCAGCGTCAAGATGCCCCAGCCGCGGCACCTCCGCCGAGCTCCTGTAGGGGCGGGGCTTGCCCCGCCCATG
>JACCZL010000976.1 GCA_013695975.1 Chloroflexota bacterium | reverse complement strand
CTGGGAGGCCGCCGACGGCGAGGCTCTCGTCCGCTCGATGCGGAGCTGGCAGCCGTTTCCGGACACCCGCCCGGCGCTCGAGCAGGCGCGGGCGGCCGGCCCGCGGCTGGTGATCGTCTCGAACACCGATCGCGACATCCTCGAGCACACCCTCCGCCAGCTCGAGGTTGCCTTCGACATGGTCGTCACCGCCGAAGACTGCCGCGCCTACAAGCCGGCCCTGAAGCCCTTCGAGCAGGCCCTGGCCCGAATCGGCGAGCCGCCCGAGACGATCCTCCACGTCGCATTCGGCTTCAAGTACGACATCGGCCCGGCCGCCAGCCTCGGCTTCCGGACCGCCTGGATCAACCGCCACGCCGAGGCCCCGCCCGGCGACGCCCGCCCCGACTACGTCTGGCGCGACCTCTGGGGCCTGGCCGAGCTGGTCGGCGGCCGCGGCCCGGGCGTGCTGTAGATGCCGCCGCGACTCCGCGTCGACCATCTCGTCGTCGTCGCGATGGACGTCGAGCGTACCCTCGACTTCTACGAACGCGTGCTCGGGGCTCGGGTCCAGAACCTGGAAGCCTGGCGGGATGGGCACGCCAAGTATCCGGTCCTCCACTTCCAGGACTGGAAGATCAACGTCCATTCCCGCGAGACGACGGCAGCGCCGCGCGCTCGGGCGCCGGAGCCCGGGAGTGTCGACCTCTGCCTGGTCTGGCCCGGCCCGATCGCCGAGGCCGCGTCCCACCTGGCCGCGTGCGGCGTCCCGCTCGAGGTCGGTCCGGTCGGACGGGAAGGCGCGGCGGGCCCCGGCCAGAGCGTCTACTTTCGCGACCCGGACCGCAACCTGCTCGAGCTCATCAGTTACGATGCGTCACGATGAGCGGGCTTCCCCACGGCCCGGTGTTTCGGGCGGCGAGTGGAACTCCGCGATGACTTCGATCGGGCCGACGAGGTTGCGGTTGAATTCGGGCAGATCTTCGGCAGGGATCCAGTACTCCCGATGTTTGGAGCTGCCGACGGTCTGGACGGTGTAGCGGCCGAGGAAGTCCGTCGACGCGCTCTTGGCGTTCCAGTCGCGGGCGATTTTGGCCGCGTACTCCTCATAGAGGACCGGGTAGAAGATCGGTTGCCAGAACAGGCGGGGTGGGAACTCGCGGAAGTCGCTCTCGCGAATGAGCGCGAGCTCCTTCCTCCCGACCGGCCGGAACAGCGTGATCGTTTCGTCTTCGGTCATGTCGGATGCTGCCGCCAACTATACCGGTCGCGGCCCCCGCGTTGCAGGTTCGACCTCGATCGAGTTGCCGTCGTGGCAAGCCCTCATGGGCCAACATTGACCGGTGTCCGTGGACAGCCTACATTCTCCCTGAGGGGCCGTTGAGATGCCGCGCATCGAGGCACTCGAGATCGATGAGCAGATCCTGGACAAGATCAAGGTTCGACATGGTGTGACCTTTGACGAGGCGGAGCAGGCTTGCTACTCGGACGAGCGCCACGTTCGGCGCGGGCGGGAGGGCCTGTACAAGGTCTTCAGCCAGACGGGGACGGGACGCTACTTGCTGGTCGTGCTGGCCGAGCTCGGCGGTGGCGTGTGGAAGGTCGTGACCGCACGGGACATGACCCGACAAGAGCGCCGTCTCTACCAGCGCGAGAGGGGATGAGATGAACGACGTGGATCGCGAGATACAGCGAATCGAGCAAGGCGACGCGTGGCGTGAGACGGACGACGTGGTAGAGATCGAGGTGAAGCGGCCACTCGACAAAGTTGTGCCCGTCCGTCTCCGTTCGGAGCAGTGGGACGAGCTGCGCCGGGCGGCTCGAGTGCGAGGGGTCGATCCCACCGCTCTTGTACAGATGTGGGTCTTGGAGAGACTCCGCGAAGTACCAGTCACGTAGTCCCGAGCGTATCGCATTCAGGATCGGTGGAGTCATGGGCCAGTCCGATCTGCGCATCTGCTTCGTGGGGGACTCGTTCGTCAACGGCACCGGCGATCCCGAATGCCTCGGATGGGCCGGGCGTCTCTGCGCGGCGGCGCGTCGGGCCGGGCACGATCTGACCTACTACAACCTCGGGGTGCGCCGCGAGACGAGCGCGGACATTCGGGCGCGTTGGGAGCGGGAAGTCCGGAGTCGGCTGCCCGAGGGTGCCGACAATCGGGTCGTGTTCTCGTTCGGCGCCAACGACGCGACCCTCGAAGAGGGCCGGCCACGCGTGACCGCCGACCGGTCGATCGAGCATGCACGGGCGATGCTGACCTCGGCTCGGACCTCTTATCCCGTCTTGATGGTCGGGCCGCCGCCGACCGCGGACGCCCAGAAGAACGAGCGGCTCGCCACCCTCTCCGCGGGTTTCGCCAAGGTCTGCCGCGAGCTCGACGTGCCCTACCTCGACGTGCTCGGTCCGCTCGAGGCGTCAGGAACCTGGGTGCGCGAGGCCGCCGCTGGCGATGGCTCCCACCCGGGCGCGGCGGGCTACGCGGAGCTCGCCTGTCTCGTGCGAGGGTGGGCCGCCTGGGCCGCCTGGTTGCGATAGGCCGAGGTGGGGCCCGGCGACATCGCCTCCGGTGGCTGAGGAATACTATACTCGGCACATGGAGTCGACCAAACTCGTCGTCGAGATAGATCGAGAAGCAGATGGGCGCTGGATCGCGGACGTGCCCGAGCTGCCTGGAGTCATGGTTTACGCGGAGACGCGCGAGGCGGCGCTTGCCAAAGTGGAAGTGCTGGCCCTGCGAGTCCTGGCCGATCGACTCGAGCACGGGGAAGTGGTTCCCGCGCTGAGCGGCCTCTTCGATGCGGCGTGACGCAGTGGCCCACCACGAAGGCAAGGCGTGTCCTTGCAGCACTGCTCCGCATTGGTTGGACGATCAAACGGATGGCAGGCTCCCATCGCATCCTGGCGCGCTCCGGCTAGCCGGACGTGGATTTCGCCTTCCATGACAGCGAGGACATCGGGCCTCGGATGCTTGGCCGCATCGCACGGTCGACCGGGCTCACTCCGGACGATCTGTAGCTGTCGGTAAGGACGGATTGCGCTCGGGTTCCCAAGATGCTATTTCGGCGAGGGACGTGTCGAATCGCATGAGCCCGGATGTCTCATTCGGCGAGCGGCTGCTGCAGGAGCCGGCGACGCGGGCGCAGCGGGCACTGGCGACGCGAGTGATGGCGACGGCGTTGGCGGCGGTCGAGCCGGCCGAAGCCGTGCGACGAGCATTGCGGCGCGAGGGCGACCGGCTGATGGCCGGCGAGCGCGAGTACGACCTGGCGCGCTACGCGCGGGTGCTGGTGGTCGGGGCCGGCAAGGCCGGAGCGCCGATGGCGCGGGCGGTCGAGGACGTGCTCGGCGAGCGGGTGGCCGCCGGGCTCGTCGTCGTCAAGCACGGGCACGGTGGGCCGACCCGGACCGTCGCGCTGCGCGAGGCCGGGCACCCGATCCCGGACGAAGGATGCGTCTCGGGCACCGAGGCGCTGGTCGAGCTGGTCGCCGCGAGCGGGCCCGATGACCTGGTGATCGTCGTCATCTCCGGTGGTGGCTCGGCGCTCATGTTGCTGCCCGAGACGGGCATCTCGCTCGACGATATGCAGCGAACGACGGACCTCCTGCTGCGGGCTGGGGCGACGATCAACGAGCTGAACGCCGTCCGCAAGCATCTCGAGCGAGCTAAGGGCGGCGGCCTCGCCCGCCTGGCTCGGCCCTCGGACGTTATCGCCCTGGCCCTCTCCGACGTGGTCGGCAACCCGCTCGACGTAATCGCCTCGGGCCCGACCGTGCCCGACACGACCACCTTCGCCGATGCCTGCGCGATTGCCGAGCGCCTGGGCGTCTGGGACCGGCTACCCGCGAGCGTGGCTGAGCGGCTGCGGGCCGGCCGGGAAGGGCAGGTTCCGGACACGCCGAAGCCGGGTGACCCCCTCTTCGAGCGGACCCAGACGCTGGTCGTCGCGAGCAACGAGCTGGCGGCCGTCGCGGCTGTCCGCCAGGCCGAGGAGGAGGGGCTGCGGGCGCTGCTCCTGTCCACCTACGTCGAGGGCGAGGCCCGCGAGGTGGCCAGGGTCTTTGCCGCTCTCGCCCGCGAGGAGGTTGCCCACGACCGCCCACTGCCGCGCCCCTGCTGCCTCGTCGCCGGCGGCGAGACGACCGTCCGCGTGCGCGGACAGGGCCTCGGCGGCCGCAACCAGGAGCTGGCGCTCGCCACCGTCGAGAAGCTGGCCGGGCTCGACAACGTCCTCCTCGCCGCTCTGGCGACCGACGGCAACGACGGTCCGACGGATGCTGCCGGCGCCCTCGTCGACGGCACGACCCTGGCCCGCGCCCGCGCCCACGGCCTGGATCCGGGCCGCTTCCTCGACGACAACGACGCCTACCACTTTTTCGAGCCGCTCGGCGACCTCCTGCGCACCGGTCCGACCAACACCAACGTCAACGACCTGCTGTTCGTCTTCGCCTGGTAGATCGAGCGCTTGGCGCCACACAGCACTGCGACGCGCGACGGAGCATGCCGCACCCCATGGATCCGTGGCGGTTTGTAGCTACATGTAGCTATGATCTGAACAGCCACGAAGCGAGAAGGGAGGCGGCAGTGCCTGGGCGAAATGGGCGGCGGCTGGTGCGGCTCACCCGGAGTGGAGGATCGCGGGCCGCGGTTGTACCTGCCACGTGGTTGAAGGACCTGGGCGTGGACGACGTGGTGGCGATCGAGCAAACGGCGGCGGGCATCCTGATCACCCGTCCCGAGGATGGGGCAGCCTCGATCGAGGATGAGCCCCAGTTCGCTACGTTCCTGCATTGGGTTGCGACCGATGCGTTGGCGCACCCCGACGGGCTCGGGGACATTGGCGAGCTCATGGCAGAGGATGCGGACCTCTACGCCGGAGTAGAGCCAGACGGCAACTGATGCCGCTCGTCGTCAACGGCTGGCGGCTGCTCTACCACCCGATCTTCGGCGCACGGTACACCCACCTCCGGGCTGAGGTGAAGCGTCTCAGGCGTACACTTCCGGACGACGACTTTCGGGTGCATCCGCTCGTGAAGCTCGTAGCCGCCGTGCGGCGGTTGATCCTGGAGATCGTCCCGGACGACCCGAACGCGGCCGCGTTCCGACTCTCGGGTGACCTGGCCGCCTTCCGCCGAGCCAAAGGGCGTGGACTTCCGCCTCGCTACCGATTGTTCTGGGTGTTCTCCCGGCAAGCGCGCACGATTATCTTCCTGTACCTGAATGATGAGACTACCCTGCGCAAGGAGGGTGCGCGTAGCGACGCCTACAAGGTCTTCCACGACCTGGCCCGCCAGGGCCGCGTTGGTCAGGATTTCGAGGCCAACCTGCGGGCCTGGCTGGAAGGTCACCACCCTTGACCCGTCTCGGCATTGGGCCGGCCACCGGGGGCGTCACACCTCGAGGATCCGGCGTCTCTATGGGACGTTCGTGCGGCGGCCTTCGTCCGCGCCGGCCAGGATGGGCGGCGCCTCGACGGGCTCGGCATCGTCCTCGTGGTATGCGGGTGGCTCGCGGCGAGAGCTGGCCGTCTGGTAGACCAGGATCCAGACGGCGACCGCGCCGATCGCGAACGACAGGAGCTGGGCCTGGCTGAGGCCCCACAGGAACGGGGTGTCCAGGCGGAAGAACTGGATGAAGAAGCGCCCGAGCGAGT
>JACCZL010000974.1 GCA_013695975.1 Chloroflexota bacterium | reverse complement strand
GTCTCATCCTGACGGTAAACGCGGCCACCTCCGCCATGCTCGGGTACTCGGAAGACGACCTTGTCGGCCAGCCGCTGAGCCTGCTCTTGCCCCCGGGCGACTCGCTCCTCCAACGGATGGGCCCGCTCGAGCTGGTCCAGGAAAGGGCAGTCCGCGGCCTCGAGAAGACTTACCTGGCGGCGGACGGCCGCGCGATTCCGGTCATGTTCTCGGCCGCGGTCATGCGCGATCCCCACGGCGACGTGGCCGGCATCGTCTCGCTGGCCCAGGACCTGACCCAGCGCAAGGCATTCGAGAAAGAGCTGTCGCGGCTGGCGTTCCACGACGCCCTGTCGAACCTCCCGAACCGCGCCCTTTTCCTCGACCGACTGGAGCATGCCCTCGTGCGGTCCGAGCGCACCCGAGTTCCGGTCGCGGTCCTGTTCCTCGACCTCGACAACTTCAAGGTGGTCAACGACAGCCTCGGCCACCAGACGGGAGACCGACTGCTCATGATTGTGGCCGACCGCCTGCGGGAGTGTTTGCGGGCCGAGGACACCGCCGCCCGCTTCGGCGGCGACGAGTTCACCGTCCTCGTCGAGGACGTCGCCGACGGAGTCGAGGCGATGGCGGTGGCCGAGCGGATCGGCGAGACGCTGCGGGCGCCGATCAGCCTGGATGGTCATGAGGTCTTCCCCAGCGCCAGCATCGGCATCGCCATCAGCACGGTCGGTGTCGACGATCCTGACAGCCTGCTGCGCAACGCCGACCTGGCGATGTATCGGGCCAAGACCGGTGGCAAGTCCCGTTGCGAGGTGTTCGACCTCAGCATGAACGCCGGCGTTATGGAGCGGCTCGAGCTCGAGGGCGACCTGCGGCGAGCGATGGCCCGCGGTGAGCTCGAGCTCCACTACCAGCCGATCAAATCGCTGGCGTCGGGCCGGATCGTCGAGGTCGAGGCCCTGCTGCGCTGGACCCACCCGTTGCGTGGCTCGATTCCGCCAGACCAGTTCGTCCCGCTCGCTGAGGAGACCGGCCTGATCGTCCCGCTCGGTCAGTGGGTCCTCGAGACCGCCTGTCGCCAGGCGCAGCTCTGGCAGGCCGAAGTCCCGGGTCGCCTCGCCCCGATCATGAGTGTGAACCTCTCGGCCAGACAGTTCCAGCATCGGACCCTCGTCGAGGACATCGACCGCGTCCTCCGTGAGACCGGCCTCGACCCCCGCCAACTGACGCTCGAGATCACCGAGAGCGTCGTGATGCACGACGCCGAATCGACCGCCGCCACACTGCGCCGACTCAAAGGGCTGGGGATCGGATTGGCGATTGACGATTTCGAGACCGGCTACTCCTCGCTCAGCTATCTGAAGCGCTTCCCGGTTGATACGCTCAAGATCGACCGTTCGTTCGTGGATGGGCTCGGGGACGAAGGCCACGATACCGCCATCGTCCACAGCGTGATCGCCCTCGCCAAGAGCCTGCACCTCGCCGTCACCGCTGAGGGGATCGAGACCGCCGCGCAGCTCGAGCATCTGCAGCGTCTCGGCTGTGATCGAGGCCAGGGCTTTTACTTTTCCGCGGCAGTCCCGCCCGAGCGCCTGAGCGCTCTGCTAACCGCCAACCCCGTCGGGCGGCCTATCCATGGACCACGCCGGGCCGGCGTGGCGTAGGGGCGAGTCGCGAACCACCCAGACATCCTAGCGCCGCGTCACCCTTCTCGCGCCGCCGTCGTTCTCCAGATGTCGGCAGGCGCATGGGCTCGCCGGCGCGGACCGTCTCGGACATCCGGCCATGCCGTTGGTACCACAAGGGAGTAATCGATGGGCGCCCCCCGTCCCTGGCTTACATGGACCCTCCGCCTCGTTGCCGGTTTCACCCTCCTCTGGTCGCTCGTCGAGCCACTCGGCGCACGCGCCAGGGTGGTCAGCGCTGCCGAGGAGGACTCGCCCTACTTCGCCGAGACCGGCTTCTCGGTCGCCCCGGGCGCCTTGTACGATTACTTCCGCCACCGTGGCGGCGTTCGCACGTTCGGTCCGCCGATCTCCAATCGCTTCTCGTTGCTCGGGCAGGACGTCCAGATCTTTCGCCGTCACGTCCTCGGCCTGAACCTGGACGGCTCGGTGGCGACGATCAGCCTCCTCGACACCGGCGCCGTCCCCTCCACCTCCATCGGCGGCCGGACCTTGCCCGACGCCGACGACGACCTCGTCTACGGCGCCCCGCCGCCGGGCACCGCCGACTATGCCACCCTGGCGCAAGCGTTCGTCCGAGCCAATGCCCCCGAGCAGTGGGAGGGCGAACGGGTCGGCTTTCACAGCGCCTTCCTGCAAACCGTCAAGCTGCGCGACGCCTTCCCCACCGGGGGTGGTGACGCGGGCCTCCTACCCGGCTTCGCCCAGGAGATCTGGGGCCTGCCGGTCAGCCAGCCGATGCGTGACCCCCAGGTCCCGGACGTGATCTATCTCCGCTGGGAGCGCGGCGTCATGGCCTACGATCGCCGCGCCAACCAGGTCCAGGTGGCCCAGCTCGGGGAGATGTTCAAGGCGGTCCTCACCGGCGAGAATCTGCCGACCGATCTGGCCGCCGCCGCCGAGGGTTCGCCCTTCTACCGCCAGTTCGCCCCGAACGCCCTGAACGGCGTCGCGCGGCCGGCCGAGCTGCCGCGGACGGTGCTCGCCGGTGCCTTCCCGCAGCCGGCCGTGTCCACTACGTCGACCCAGGCGGCCGTGCCGGTCAATGCCGGTCTGGATACTTACGGGGTGACCCGGTCGGCGGCCCAGGTCGCCGCCCCGGCCGGTCAGGCTCTCGCCCCGGTGGCCCAGGCTGCTCCCTCTGGCGTCGCGACCGCGACG
>JACCZL010000961.1 GCA_013695975.1 Chloroflexota bacterium | reverse complement strand
CGACGGCTCTTGCCGGCGCTGCGGCTGATCCTCCGCGAGCCGCACCGCCGGTTCGACCGTATCCGGCGAGAGGTGCCGCTCGAAGTCGCGCGCCGCGTCGATCCGTCGGGGCTGGTCAGGATCGCGGCCGGCCTCGGCCGTCCCGTCGCCGTGGCTCCGGAGGTCGCGGCGCGAGCGCCGCTCGCGCGGGTGCTGCGGGGAGGCCTGCCGACGCAGGTCGAGGAAGCCCAGGTCCGTGCGACGTATGACACCCCTGAGAACCGCTTCGTGAAGACGTTCCTGGCGCAAATCGGCGGCCTGATCGAGGGGATGAAGCGCGCCGTGCGGCAACGCTCCGCGGCGAGGGCGTTCGAACGGCGTATCCTCGCCGATTGCGAGCGAATGGAGCGGGCGCTCGGCCCGATCCGTCAGCACCCGTTCTGGGACGAGATCCGGCCGATGGCGCACCTGCCGCTGGGGTCGACCGTCCTGCAGCGACGCCGCGGGTACCGCGAGGTTTTCGGGCACTTCTCGCGGCTCCGCCTGGCCACGCGGGTGCCGTTGAGCCGCGAACAGGTGCGCGATCTCCTCGAGGTGAAGGATATAGCCCATTTGTACGAGCTCTGGTCGTACTTCTCACTCGTCGACGGGGTGAACAGCGTCCTCGGAGCGCCATCCTCGGCCGGTCGGCCGCGGGCGGACCACTTTTCGCTCACCGTGCCACGTGAGCTCAAGGTCGATTGGGCCAATGGGACGCAGCTCCTGTACAACCCCAGTTTCTCGCGGTCGCGGGCGTCCGCTCGTCGGTCGTACTCGGTCCCACTTCGGCCCGACATCGCACTCGAAGTGCCCCGTGGGGCGAACGCCGGGCTACACCTCCTCGATGCCAAGTTCAAGCTGGATCGCCTCGACGTGGTGATGGCGGAGGGTGAGGACGAGATGCTCGAGGAGGTCGCCGAGGAGCGCCGCGGGACCTTCAAGCGCGGCGACCTCTACAAGATGCATGCGTACCGCGACGCGATCGGGCACGCCCGATCGGTGTGGATCCTCTATCCCGGTACCGAGATGCGCTTCTTCGGTAAAGGCGGCGGTGCGGCGACCCAACCCGTAGCGCTGCCCGAGGTACTCGATGGCGTGGGTGCCATCCCGCTCTCGCCTGACGGCGCCGGCCAGCCGACTCTGGACGCCGTGCTGGCACGTCTGCTCGGGGAGATGGGCTGAGCCCACGGCCAGCGCCCAGTCGAGTGTCACCACGCGTCCTCGCTGAGCCCGCGTCGCTGGGTACACGATGAAGGTCAGCGCGAGCACGACCATCAGGAAGCTGATGCGGTAGATCTGGGGGCGGGTCGGGGCCTCGCCCTCGAATTCCTCGAGTAGCTCGGCGGCCCGCCGCTCCGCGAGTGCGCCCTCGTCGCCGGTCTCGGCCGTCGCGGTGGCGACTCCCGACTGGGAGATCGCGGGTTCGCCGGGTGCGCCCGGCCAGCTCGGCAGGGCTGGACCGGCGGCGCTCGAGTCTGTGCCCTTCGTGGGCTCATCGTCGCGCGGTGATGGGGTGGTGCGGCCGTGAGTGGACATGAGGGCACCTCTCGTGGACGATTCTGCCGCGCTCGAGACGTTACGCCGCGCTGGAGCCCTTCCAGACTCCCTTCTCTTGATAGAACCGGATGGCACCGTCGTGGAATGGGACTGGCGAGCCGACGGTCGCCGCCTCGAGCTGCAGGTTCTTGGCCTCCGAGTGGATGGCCACCAGATCAGCCTGCTTCGCAAACAGCACCCTGGTGATGTCGTAGGCGAGGTCTTCGCTCATCCGCTCGTCGACGACTAGCAGGTTGGCGACGCCAAACACGGGCACGTCCGCGTCGAGCCCGTTGTAGGCCGTCTTCGGGACGATGACCTCGTAATAGAGTTCCGGGCTGTACTTGCGCTGAAGGACCGGTAGGCTGTCGTCGTTCGGGAGCAGCTTGATCGTCCGGCCGGGGGTGTTGGCCAGGTCGAGGACCGACCCGGTCGGCACGCCGCCACTCCAGAAGAAGTCGCCGATCTTGCCGCTGCCGGACGAGCCGGTCGAGACGACTCGCCCTCGCAGGTCGGCGATCCGGTTGATGCCCTTGTCGGCCAGGGTCACGACGTGGGTATCGAACACGTCCGGGCATCGTCTGATCGGGGCGGACGCGCGCCCCGCGCATGGGACGCGCGGCTGCAATGAGCGTGCCAGCCGCAACTCAGCGCTGGGGCGCTTGTGGCTATGCCCCCGC
>JACCZL010000959.1 GCA_013695975.1 Chloroflexota bacterium | reverse complement strand
TCGTCGTGGGGGCCGTGCACCGTGCCCCCTGTCTCCTGCGCTCGGCCGGCCAGCCACTCGGCCCCGAGGATGCGGAGGATCTCGGCCACCGGGATCGCCAGCAGCGCCCCGAGGATGCCGAGGAGTTGTGCGCCCACCAGCACCGCGACGAAGATCGCCAGGGGGTGGAGGCTGACGCTGCGCTTGTAGACCATCGGCTGCAGGATGTTGTTCTCGATCTGCTGGTAGACCAGGAAGTACACCGCCAGCAGGCCGGCCGTGACCGGATTGACGAAGAGGGCGACGAGCACCGCGACCGCCGCGCCGAGGATGCCCCCGACCAGTGGAATCAGGTCGAACAGCGCGACGATCAGCGCCAGCGCCACCGAGTACGGCATGCCCAGGATGGTCATGGCGATGAAGGCCGCCACACCGGCGATCAGGCTGATGACGAGGTTGCCGTTGACGTAGCCGTGGATCGCGCCGGCCGCCTGGCCCAGGAGGCGGCGCAGGCGCGGACGCTGGGCCGGGTTGAAGAGGGTGAGTCCGGCGGCGATGAAGCGGTCGTTGTCGAGGAGCAGGAGGAACGTCAGCAGCAGGATGGTGATGAAGGCCGTCACGCTCCCGACGACGCCCCCGGCGAGCGCCAGGAGCGGCCCGGCGGCCACGCTGAGCTGGCCCGGCAGGGCGCGGACCTGCTCCCGGAGTGCGTCGATGTAGCCGCCGAGGCCGTAGCGGGTCGCCAGATCCTCCACGGCCTGGTCGAGCCCGCCGGGCTGCTGGGCCTGGGCGGTGACGGCATCGACGAGCGCGTTGACCTGCTGGACGAGAGGTGGGATCACGAGCGCGCCGAGGCCGGCGATCGCGAGGATCAGGCCGAGGTAGACGAGCAGGATCGCCAGGCCGCGGGGCACGCGATGACGGCTCAGCCAGCCCACCGCCGGGTTGATCGCCACCGCCACGAAGAGCGCGATGACCAGCCATTGCACGATCTCGCTCAATTCTCGGAGCAGCCACAGCCCGGCCGCGATGGCGAGCACGGTGAACACGACCACGACGACCGTACTCGGCCGCACTTGCGGCGGCGAAAAGCGCGGCACGACCCCGCCGTCGCCGGTCAGCGGCGTTCCCGGTGCGGGCTGCCCATCTTGCATCAAAGTTCCCCCACCGAGGCGGCTTGAACCTCGGGGCCTATGCTCGATGCTTCGGAAGGCACGACCCGTGCCACCACGATCACGCCGTGGCACGGGTCGTGCGTTACCGGAATTTCGAGCATCTCACGGAGGGGATAGCAAGGCGAGGAAATCAGATGCCGTTCGATCGCGGCACTCCGCGCTCGGGTCCGGTTTACCAGGGTTCACCGTATGGACCGCACCGGCAAACGGTTAGGAGCTTACGGGAAGCTAGCGTGGGAGCAGACGGATGTTCATCTGGAGATCTGGGCAGCGGCCCCGCCTGATGGGCTGCGGGACGCTGCTGCTGGCTAGCCTGGTTATCATGCTCTTGGTCTACGCCCTGTCAGGGGGGCAATGTACCCTCTTCGTCTTCCCCTGATCCCGAAACCGGGGCGACTCCGGATCGCGATGGCGATGATTTCGGGCGCGGCCACGGCAACAACGCGGGAGTTCGGCGGCGATAGTCGATGTACTCGAGGAAGCTGGCCGCCAGGATCCGCTCCTCCAGCATCGCGCGCGTCACCTGACACAGGCAGAAGAGACCGAAGATCAGCGTCGTGAGCGGGGCCAGCACCGGCAACAGGGCACCCAGCGCAGCGACGAGCTCACCCAGGTAGAGCGGGTGGCGGACGAACCGGTAGGCTCCCGAAGTGACGACCCCACGCGCTTCCGCGGCCAGACCGAAGCAGCGACGCAAGCCGGCAGCCGCGTAGATCGAGACGGCAAGCCCGACGGTCAAGAGCGAGTCAGCCAGAGCGAGGACACGCCAGTCCTGCGTCGTGCTGGGCTGGGCGGCCGTAGCGCTCATCACAAACGTGCCCGCCAGGGCGACCGCCATCGCCGGCAGGCGGGCGCGGCTCCCTCGAGGTGCGCGACGGATCAGGAAGAGCGCGGCGATCAGACCGCAAAACAGCAACGTCAGGATGCTGTGGGC
>JACCZL010000997.1 GCA_013695975.1 Chloroflexota bacterium | reverse complement strand
GACTTTCCCGTCGATCAGGATCGTTCCGGATGAGGGCGCCAGCAGCCCCGACACCAGCTTGAGGACGGTGCTCTTGCCGCAGCCGGACGGCCCGACCAGGGTCAGGAACTCACCGGCCTCGAATCGCCGGACTGCCCGTGCTCGTGCACCTCTCCCTGCTCACTGCCCACTGCCCGCTGCCCACTCGTCGTGATCCAGCTCGACGCCGTCTCCAAGGTCTACCCCACTCGTCGGAAGGGTGCCGTCCAGGCGCTGGCGCGGCTTGACCTGCGCGTCGAGCCGGGCGAGTTCGTCACTCTGGTGGGGCCATCGGGGTGCGGCAAGAGCACCGTTCTCAAGCTCGTCTCGGGGCTGCTGGCCCCCTCGGCCGGACGGGTGACGATCGACGGCGAGACGGTCCGCGGACCTCGGCGCGAGATGGGCTTCGTCTTCCAGACGCCGGTCCTCCTGCCCTGGCGGACGGTTCGTGACAACGTCCTGCTCCCGATCGAGATGCTCGGTCAGTCACCCGGGCCCCATCGGGCCCGCGCTGAGGACCTGCTCGAGCAGGTCGGGCTCAGCGACTTCGCGACGGCCCACCCGTGGGAGCTGAGCGGCGGGATGCAGCAGCGCGTCGGCATCTGCCGCGCCTTGATCCACGATCCCGCGATCCTGCTGATGGACGAGCCATTCGCCGCGCTGGACGCGATGACCCGCGAGTCGCTCGGGATTGAGCTGCTCAGGATCTGGGAGGAGCGCCGCAAGGTCGTCCTCTTCGTTACCCACAGTATTGCCGAGGCGGTCCTGCTCGCCGACCGCGTCGTCGTGATGACGCCCAGGCCGGGCAAGATCGCCGGGGTCGTTTCGATCGACCTGCCGCGGCCGCGGGCGATCGACCAGCAGTACGACGACCGCTTCGAGGTCGCCGCGCGCGAGGTGCGGCGGCTGATCGAGCACGGGGGTGAGGCCAATGGCGGTCGGTAACCCGGGCGGCACGCCGGACGAACCGCTCGGGCCCAGGACCGAGCTTGATGGCCGGACCGTCCCGGTCGTCGGCCCCGAGGTCGTCGACGAGGCGACCCCGATCCGGGCCCGTGGTCTGGCGCTGCCGTCCGATTGGTCTCGCTGGGCCGCGCCCCTGATCAGCTTCGTCCTGATCGTCGCGGCCTGGCAGGCGCTGGTGGTCATCGCCCGACTACCACGCTTTATCCTGCCGGCTCCGGACGCGGTGTTCGCCGCCTTCGTCGGTCAGTTCCCGCTCCTGCTCAGCAACACCTGGGTCACCCTGCTCGAGACGCTGGCCGGCTTCTTTTTGAGCATCGTGGTCGCCGTGCCGCTGGCGATCCTGATTTCCAGCTCGTCGGCGCTCCGCAACGGGATCTACCCGTTCTTGCTGCTCGGCCAGTCGGTACCGAAGCAAGCGATCGCGCCGCTGCTGCTGCTCTGGCTCGGCTACGGTGACGGGCCGAAGGTGGTGCTGGCCTTCTTGACGGCGTTCTTCCCGATCGTGGTCAACACGGCGATCGGCCTTCAAATGACGCCGCCCGAGATGCTCGACCTCGCCCGCCTGCTCTCGGCCTCGCGCTGGCGGGTCTTTGCCAAGGTCACGTTTCCCGCGGCGATGCCCTACTTCTTCGCCGGCTTGAAGGTGGCCATCAGCCTGGCGATCGTCGGGGCGGTGATCGGCGAGTTCATCGGCGCCGACCGCGGTCTGGGGCAGATGATCGTCCTTTTCTCGGCCAACCAGCGGACCGACATTGCCTTCGCCGCGATCGCGATGCTCTCGCTGCTCGGGATCGCCCTGTTCGCCCTGATCTCCCTCGCCGAGCGGGTGGTCTGCCCCTGGTACGACAAAGCCTCATAGGTGTGCGATTAATCGCGCCCTTTGTGGGATCAGGGCTAGCGGTGGTAGAGGGTCGCAAAAAGTGCCTCGACGGTCAGCTCGAAGCCCGGCAGGACTCGGTCCAGGTCGATCCGGTCGGCGCCGCGGAGCAGCTCCGGCTCGGCGCCCGGCCGGAACCGTCGCACCCATTCCTGATACGGATGCACCAGCAGCGCGATCTCGGCGCCCTGGTCGACGAACCATTGGCACTTCTTTACGAGCGCAGAGACGCTCTGGCCCGGCGAGGTGACCTCGATCGCGATGTCGGGCGGCTCGCGGAAGACGTCAGCCACTTTGCCGTCCGGATCGGTCGGCACGCGGTCCCAGCGGTAGACGGCGAGGTCGGGGACCGGCGAGCCCCCACCAAAGGTCGTCCGCAGCTCGGGAATGGCGCGCGCGAGCTTCAGCGGCACCGCATACCCGTTGATGAGCGCCGCGAACCCGAACTCGAGCATGCCATGCTTCCCTTGCGGTGACACCTTTGGAGTGACCCTCCCATCGAGGTACTCGAGGGGCGGCTCCTCCTCGGGGAGTCGGAGGAACTCTTCCAGGGTCAGCCGTCGCTCGGTGATTGCCACGTCGCGCCTCCGCGAGTCTGCCTGGCGCCAGTATCGCAGGCCCGATCGGGCGCCGGCCAGCCGACCGGCGCCATGGCCACGAATCTCTGCCAATGGCTGCTACCTGCTACATTGTACGGCGTGACCGAGCAGGTGCTGGGCTTCGTGGGACTGGGGCGAATGGGTGGCCCGATGGCCGGTCGGCTGGCCGTGGCGGGCCATCGGGTGATTGGATTCGATCTGGCCGGCGCCCATGGGCGACTGCCCGAGGGGGCTGTTGCCGCTGCGTCGGTCGAAGCGGTCGTTGGCGCTGCCGAGATTGTTTTCCTGAGCTTGCCTGATGGTGCAGCGTCGCTCGCGGTCTGTCGCCAGATAGCCGACGCGCCCGAGCGACGGACCCGCGTGGTGGTGGACCTCTCGACGATCGGGATCAAGGCGGCCCGCGAGTGCGCCGCCCTGCTCGCTCCGATCGGACTGACCTACGTCGACGCGCCGGTCAGCGGCGGGGTGGCCGGGGCGCGCTCGGGCTCGCTGGCGATGATGGTCGGGGTCGAGGCGCCTATCTTCGAGGCGCTCGAGCCGCTGCTCGTGGTCCTGGCCGCGAACCGCTTCCGCGTCGGCGACGCGCCGGGTCAGGGCCAGGCGATGAAGCTGCTGAACAACTTCATCTCGGCCGCCGCGATGGCCGCCACCAGCGAGGCGGTGGTCTTCGGCGCGCGGATGGGCCTCGACCTGGCCAAGATGATCGACGTGATCAACGTCTCGAGCGGCCGAACTACGGCGAGCACCGACAAGTTCCCCCGGAGCGTCATACCGCGCAGTTACGACTTCGGCTTCGCCGGTGCCCTGATGGCCAAGGACGCCGCCCTCTACGCCGAAAACGCCGACGCCGCCGACGTGCCCCACCAGCTCGGGGCGTCCGTGGCCCGTCTCTGGCAGGAGTTCCACGCAGCCCGCCCCGACGCCGACTTCACCGCCATCCACAAGTACCTGGAAGAGCTGAGCGGGGCCGCGGCTCCTATCGGCGACGTCAGCCCCGGCCGCCAGTAAGGCAGCGAGGCGGCGACAGCGAGCATCGGCGAGGGAGCGCCGGGGTCGGGCCCCGGCGCTCGGTTCGTCCTAGACCGGCTCGAGCGATCGGTGCGGCTCGGGCGGCAGCGCAACGCGGATCGGGTCGCGGGCCCGGACCTCGCCGCCGGCCAGGACGATCCCCATAACGCCGGCCTTGCGGACCAGGTTGCCGCGCTCGTCGCGTCCCAGCGTCGCTGCCAGCAGGCCCGATCGGAGCCGATCCAACTGGGCGCAAGGATTCCGCAAGCCGGTCACCTCGACCACCGCCGTGTCGCCCAGGTGCAGCCGCGTGCCGGTCGGCAGCCCGAGCAGATCGACGCCGCGGGTGGTGACATTCTCGCCCATCTGCCCGGC
>JACCZL010000923.1 GCA_013695975.1 Chloroflexota bacterium | reverse complement strand
CCCAGCCGGGAAACTGGCTGACGCTGAGCAGGACCCCCGAGTAGATGCCCACGCTCAGCGCCGTCAGGCCCCCGAGCACCGCCCAGACACGTCCCGCCCCGCTGCCGTGCAGCGTCTGCCCGTGCCGCCAGCCGCCCAGGCGGAACATGCCGCGGTCGATCAGGGCGTCGACGAACGACACGAAGGCAAAGGCCGGGAACAGCAACACCAGCCATGAGCCGAGCGACATCGGCGACCACGGCTTCAGCATCGGGAACAGCGTCTTGCTCTGAACGATCATGTGCCAGAACCGCTCCGGCCGGCTCAGGTCCACGATGAGGAGCAGCCCCGCGATCGCCATCAGCGGGAAGGTCAGTAGGTGCGCCGCTCGAGCGATTGGCGACCTCCCGCGACCGAAGACCTCGAGGATCGCGGCGGTCGCGTAGGCCCCCGCTGCGATGCCGGCCACGAACATCTCCAAGTACACCAAGGCTGTCCAGTCGACGTGGTTCACGCGATCGATCACCGCCGTACCTCCTCGGCTTCCCTCGCCTCGGCCGTCCGCTCGTCCATCCGCGACTTGCGGAGCGAAAGCGCTCCGAGCAGGCCGCCGACGATCGCGCTGCCCCAGCCGATCAGCCAGTTGCTCGCGACCTTTCGACTCGGCAGCTCCGGCCGCTCCGGCGGCCCGTACACCGTCGGCCGGTCAACCAGCAGGTAGAAGGAGTTGAGCCCGCCGAGGACGTCCTCCTTGCCGTAGATGTAAGCCTGGGTCCCCTGCGCCTGGAGGGTCGCGACGCGGGTGTCGGCCCGCTGGCGCAGCTCCGAGACCGTACCGTACTGGATCGAGGCCGTCGGGCAAGCCTGGGCGCAGGCCGGCACCATGTTGGCCTGCATGCGGTCGTAGCAGAGCGTGCACTTCATCGCCGTGTTCGTCACCTCGTTGATGCCGATCACGTCGAAGGGGCAGGCCGAGATGCAGTAGCGGCAGCCGTTGCAGACATCCGCCTGGATTACGACGCTGTCGAACTCGGTCCTGATGATCGCGCCGGTCGGGCAAGCCTCGAGACAGGCGGCCTGGACGCAGTGCTTGCAGACGTCGCTCATCATCAGCCACCGCTGTTGCGACCGATCCGGGCTGAACTGCTCGATGAACTTGACGTGCCGCCAGTCGGTCCCGCTCAGCGCGACCGTGTTGTCGTAGCTGTCACCGCTCATCTCGTGTGCCCCGCCGTTCTTGGACGGAAGCTGGTTCCACTGCTTGCAGGCAACCTCGCAAGCCTTGCAGCCGATGCAGACGGTGGTATCGGTGTAGAAGCCCCGTGCCTCTTCCATTCGTCTGTCCCTCCTACGCCTTCTCGACGTTGCAGACGAAGGACTTGCCCTCGTGCATCGACACGTTCGGATCGGCGATCATCGCCGAGAGGTTGTTGACGATGTCGCCCGTCACCACCCCCTGGTAGCCCCAGTGCCAGGGCATCCCCACCAGGTGGACCGTCCGCCCGTCGATCTGGAACGGTCGGATCCGCCGCGTCACCAGGGCCTTGGCACGGATCGAGCCGCGCGGTGAGCTGATCGTGGCGAAGTCCAGGTTCTTGATCCCCTTCTCGCCTGCCAGCTCCGGGCTGATCTCGATGAACAGCTCCGGCTGCAGCTCCGCGAGCCAGGGCAGCCAGCGGCTCATCACCCCGGACAGGTGATGCTCGGTCAGCCGATACGTCGTAATGACGTGCGGGTAATTGGGGTCGGCCGGCTGGGCGAGCTGGTTGATGTCACTCTGCCACCACTTGAAGACCGGGCTCGCCTGCTGCTTGTACAGCGGATTGAGGACCGGCGTCTCGACCGGCTCGTAATGCGTCGGCAGCGGCCCATCGACCAGGCCGCTCGGGGCGAAGAGCCAGCCCTTGCCGTCCGCCTTGTTCAGGAACGGATCGGTCCCCTTCTGGGCATCCAGACCGATCCCGTCCGGCCGAGCCGCCGCGTCCGGCGGCTTGGTGACGGCGAAGTCCGGCACGTCGAAGCCGGTCCACCTCTGGCCGTCCCACCAGACGTACTTCTTGCGCTCAGACCAGGGCTGACCATCCGGCCGGGCCGAGGCGCGGTTGTACATGATGTGGCGGTTCGCGGGCCAGTTGAAGCCCCAGCCGAGGCTCACGTAATCGTCCGGCTTGCGGCTCGCGGTGAGGTTCTGGTCCGGCGCCGGGAAGCAGCCAGTGTAAATCCAGTTGCCACAGACGGTGCTCCCGTCATCCTTGATGTCGCCGAAGCCCTTCAAGTGTGACCCGTCGGCGATGTTGTAGCCGTTGATCTCCTTGAGCACCTTGAGCGCATCCGGCTCGTCCTTGATCCGGAAGTTGGCGTTGTGCTCGGCCGTCGGCTCGTAGTTCCAGACCAGGTTCTTGATGCCCTCGTCCCCCGGGCTCGTGCTGCTGGCGTAGAGCCGCTGGAGTCGGACGCCCAGCCAGTACGTGAACCACAGATCCGAGCGGGCATCGCCCGGCGGGTCGGCCGCCTTCTCGTGCCACTGGATCAGGCGGTGGGTATTGGTGAAGCTCCCCTCCATCTCGGCCAGGTGGGCCGCCGGCAGGAAGAAAATCTCCGTCTTGATATCCTCCACCTTGAGCTCGCCGCTCTTGACCTCGGGCGAGGTCCGCCAGAAGGCGGCCGTCTCCGTCTCGAAGTAGTCGCGGACCACCATCCAGTCGAGCTTGGCCATCGCCTTGCGCTGGAGGCCGCCGTTGAGCGAGGTGGCCGGGTTCTGGCCCATCACCAGCATCCCCCTGACCTGGTCTTTGTACATCGCGTCCATCATCGCCATGTGCGAGTGGTCGCCCAGGATCTTCGGGTGCCAGTCATACCCGTAGTCGTTGGCGGCCGTCGCGGCGTCGCCGTACATCGACTTGAGATAGCTGATCATCCACTTCGGCTGGTTCGCGTAGAACGACGT
>JACCZL010000900.1 GCA_013695975.1 Chloroflexota bacterium | reverse complement strand
GGCTGGGCGTGTCGGCGTCGGCCGCGTCCGGGGCCACGTCGGCCGCGGCGAGTCCTGCCTGCTCGGCCAGCGTCCAGCCGGGCATCTTCTCTTCCACGATCCGCTGGAGCTCTTCTCGAGACAACTCGGCCATGACGTCCTCCGTTCTCTCGTAGTGTACCGCTTTCCGCGCGGACCGAGCGCGTGGCTACCAGCCCAGTCCGAGGCAGGTGAATTGACGGAGGGTCTTCATCTCGATCGCCTGGGAGCGTGGGTCGGTCAGGCCGTGCGGCACGCCGGCAAGGTAGTCGATCTTGGCCGCGAAGAGGGCCTCGGCGGGCGCCGCGCCAGCTTCGAGGTGGTCCCAAAACGCGGCGTGGAGCGGTCCGCCGAAGAAGGCGTACGGTTCCCGGTCCGGCGAATAGTGGGCTCCGGTGCAGCCGATGAAGGCGCGTGCGCCGCGTGCCAGGCAGGTCAGTGCGATCGAGGCCGCGGGGGTCTTCGGGGCGACCGGCTGGCCGGCGACCGCGCGTGAGGCCCGCTGCTGGACGGTAAGCGCTCCCCAACAGCAGCCGGCGAAGACGACCGCTCCGTCGCAATGCGCCGGTAGGGTGCTGATGGTGACCGCCTCGATCATTTCCTCGAGCGCGTCCTCGCCCCAGTACCGCGTGCCATCCTCATGGCTGCCATGCAGCATGAAGTAGATCCGGTCGGCGGCGAGGTCGTAGGCGGGGGGCTGCTCGGCCAGGATCGGCTCCGATCGCAGCATCGGCCCACGGCCCGGCAGGCGTCCGTAGATCCCGTCGGCGAAGGGTCGATGGGTGTTCCGAATCCCGCTCCGCGGAGCCCCGGATGCGCGATCGCCGGCCTGGATGGCCGCGACCATCAGCTCGGGCGACTTGCCGTCGG
This sequence comes from Chloroflexota bacterium, assembly GCA_013695975.1. Taxonomy (GTDB): domain Bacteria; phylum Chloroflexota; class UBA6077; order UBA6077; family JACCZL01; genus JACCZL01. The sequence goes on along the minus strand of JACCZL010000900.1, from coordinate 2,084 downwards.
GGATCCGCGAGACCGGCAGCTCCGGCAGGCCGTCCCCGTCGCGATCCCCGTAGATGTCATCGCTCCAGACAATCCAGTCGTCCGGATCCCGGCTGAGGCGCGGTCGGGCCAGCAGCTGCGCCCGGAGGGCCGGATCCAGGACGCTCACCCGCTGGGCCGGGACAACGTCGTAGCCCCCGAGCACGACGACACCCCGCACGCCGTCGCTCCCCGTCAGATGGGGGCGCACCCGCGCGAGCGCGTCGGCGGGGTCGAGCAGGCCCGGCGCGAGGTCCTCACACAGCAATGCACCCCGATCACGCAGCGCTCGCAGGAGCCGGGTCGTCTCGTCATGGCCGACGTTGTCGATCAGCGCCTGCCGACTCGTCACGAACAGGAGGTTCGGCAGGGCGCGATCACCGGCGATCCGGGGCGGCTGCTCGCGCCCACGGGCGATCGGCCCGAGGGGCACCGACGCGCTCGCGGGCGCCACGTCGATCGTGACCGTCACGCGGGTCGCGACGTGGGGCACGGTGGTGTGGACTTCCACGACGTCCGGTCCCGTCGCCGCGGCGGTCGGTGGAGTGATGACGACGCGTTCTGTCATAACGCGCCCGGGTGGTGGCGGCTCGCTCGGAAGCGCGGCCCGGCCCAGGGGCGTCGCCGGCGCGGCCGAGCCGACGTCTTCGAGCTCCGGCGGCGTCGTATCGTTGAGCGTGCCGCGTGCCACCCGGAAGCGGGGCTCACCGCCATCGAAGACGAGCGACGAGAGGCCGTTGCGGTCCGTCCGCGCCCAGGTGACCGTCGGGGCCTGCGCGCGCAGCAGGTCGAGCGCCTGTCGGCTCGGATGCGAGTCGCTGCGCGTACCGGCGCAGATGCCAAGGAACCTTGGCGCGCCGAGGTCAGCCAGCACCCCCGCGTCGAAGGCGTTGAAGCTCCCGTGGTGAGGGAGCTTGACGAAGGTGTACGGGCCATCGGCTCGAATGGCCTGCCGCAGCCGGCCGACCTCCACCTCGACCTCTTCAAGCTCGGGCTTGGCCAGTTGCATGTCGCCGGTGAAGAGGAAGCGGTGACCTCCGAACGCGAATCGCGTGACGATGCTCTGAAGGTTGACCGCCGCGCCCGGCCGCGTCTCAGCGTCGGAGGCGTCGGTCTGGTCGTCGCCGGCGAGCTGCCAGTACAGGTCGACACGGTCGTCCACCAGGTCGTCGCGCGCCAGGGTCGCGGCGACTCGCTCGATCGCATCCTGCTCACCCTGGGCGATCCGGTCCGCGCAGAGGACGAGCTGGTCCTGCGACGGCCCGAGGATCTTTAGGCCAACGCCGTCGAACGCCTCGAGGAGCTCGCCGGGGTCGTCGATCCCATGCCGGACGATGCGAGTCCCGGTCTCGCCCAAGGTCGCGAGCATGGCGATGTAGGCCGGCTCTGTCCGCGGCGCGTCGACCAGCAGCTCTAGCACCTCCTCGGCGCGCGCGCCCCGATCGAGGACCCCCTCGCGCAAGGCGGCCACGAGCTGGCGAGCGCGCGGCTGGCGCAAGATCGGGTTGGCCTCGGCCTCGTCCGGCCCGTCGTGCCGCGGCCGGCCCCAGCCCAGCTTCGGATCGGCCACCAACGCCCATTCGGCGCGGAGGAGGTCGCTCTCCACCAGACGCGGCAGGCAGCCGATGTGATCGCGGTGGGTGTGCGTGACGATCAGCAGCGCCACCTGATACGGCGGTGGCTGACCGAGGAGTGTCCCGAGCTGCTCGGGGATCGAGGGGTGCCCATCCTGGCGGACGTGATTGCCCGGGTGGGCGCCGTCGATCAGGACTGAGACACGGCCGAATTGGCAGAGCACGGCGTCGGAGTATTTCTCGGTACCGACGTCGAGCAGATGAATCGCGAACGGGCCATCCTCCGCGGTGACATGTCCGTTTGGCATCTCGATCCTCTCCTCCGGCCCACCCACGAGGATAAACGCCATCCACGCGCAAAATCCGCGGCCCTTCGGCGCGCCCCTGTCCGGATCGGATCGTCTCGCCCCGGCGCCGGACGACCTCGTCGAGCACGACCGGCCGGTGGACACGGCACAGGGCGGCAGAGCGGCGGCACCAGCGAGTTGAAGG
>JACCZL010000897.1 GCA_013695975.1 Chloroflexota bacterium | reverse complement strand
TCAGCGGACACGCTTGGTGGTCGACATTTCCCCGGAGCTCCGACGCCGCTTGAAAGCTATTGCCGCGCAGACCGACCTGACCATGAAAGACCTGGTGTTAGCAAACTTGCAGCGTAATCTCGATGAGGTGCAGCGGAGCACGATGGTCGGCGGCGCCCCGGCGGGGCAGGTTGAGGTGGCGCAGCAGCAAATCGCCGAGACGGTGCGGCCACACCGAGCCGCCGCGGCCGAGGGGTCCGTCGCCGACGCGGAAGAGGCCGATGAATCGGCCCGCGATGCCCCGTCCGAGATCGCCCACCAGGTCAGGGTCGCGGTCGACCGAACGCTGGCCGAGCAGCGGTCGATGCTGGAGCAGGCGCTTCAGAAGATGCAGGCGGTCTTCCGCGAGGAGCTCGCTCGTGCGCAGGCGGAGCAGGCGGAAGTGTTCCGCCGCCAACTCGACCCGTTCACCCGCGACTGGGAGTCGGAAGCCGATAGCATCTATGACGACGCCGAGTAGGCGGGCCTTCTCGCGCGGCGACATCGTCTACGTCCCGATCGGGTTCACCAACCTCGCAGGCGGCAAGCTCCGCCCGGCTGTGGTAGTCTCTGACGACCGGTACAACCGCACGACGCCGGACCTGATCATCGCGTCCGTCACGAGCAACCTGGGCGCGATCCCGCACCCCGGGGATCATCCGATCGTTGACTGGCAGAGCGCCGGCCTGCGCGCGCCCTCGCTGCTCCAAGCGAAGCTCAGCACCGTGGCGCAGCCGGTCGTCCGCCGCAAGATCGGGCGCCTGGCACCTCAGGATCTGGCCGCGTTTGAGGCCGGGCTGCGCCGGGCGCTCGGGCTCTGATCGACATCCGACCGGGCCGAGCGCCGCGGCGTGCGCGGTGATCGGGTGTGGAGGTGCCGGCGGCAAGGACGAACAGGTTGGCAGCGCGCGACGAGAGTTGCGTCGGCGTTCCAGGCGCTCGCAGGGAGCTCGCGGGCGCTAGCCGCGCTGGAGCTCGAGCGGGAGGCCGGGCTCCATCAGCGATCCGCCGCCGTCCGCCGTGATGACCTGGCCGGTGACCCAGCTCGCCTGCTCCGAGCACAGGAGCGCCACGACGTTGCCGATGTCGGCGGGCGTGCCCAGCCGCCCGGCCGGCGTCCAGCCGCCCTCGTGCCGGGCCTTGATTAGGCTCTGGGCTGCCTCCGGCAGGCTGTTGAGGACGCTGCCGTCAGTGAACCCGGGACTGACCGCGTTGACGGTGATCGACCGGCTGGCCAGCGCCACGGCGAAGTAGCGACAGAGCGACTCGAGCGCGGCTTTGGCCGAGTCCATCGCGACCCATGGCTGCCAACTGCCCAGCCGTCCGCCGGGGGCGTAGGTGAGCGCGACGATCCGGCCGCCGTCGGGCAGCAGGTCGGTCGCCTGCTGCACCATCGAGAGGAACGCCCTGGCCTGGGTGTTCAGGGCGCAGTCCCACCGTTCGGGCGTGAGCTCGAGCGGGGGCTGGTAGAACGTCGGCAGCTCGCCGCGGGCGTTGCTGACGAGGATGTCCAATCGGCCAAACTCGTCCCGGACCGCGCCGAGCATCCGGCCGATGTCGTCCGGGCGCGAGACGTCGACCCGGACGACGAAGCCGTCGGAGCCGTGCCCGCGGACCTGGGCGAGCGAATCCCAGGCCGCGGCCTCGTTCTCGACGTAGGTGATCGCCACGCGCGCCCCGTGCTCCGCCAGCTTCAGGGCGATACCCCGGCCGATGCCACGCGAGCTGCCGGTGACCAGGGCGCACTTGCCGTTGAGCCACATGGGAGTGCCTCCGTTTCGGTACTATCCTCGTCGACTCGGACAGGTGCATCGTACGGCCGCGGCGAGTGGCGCCACATGCGCAGATCTGCCCATTCGACATGCCCATCTTTCCGGCGCGGGCGGGATGGGCATGTGCGCATGAGGACGGCGAGCGCTTCCAGCGACGCTGCGCTCCGTGCGCGGGAGCGTGAGCGCGCGGACGTTAGCGAGCCGGCGCCGCGGCTAGTCCGCGCTCGGCGGCCCAGACGGCGATCTGGGCCCGCGAGCGGAGGTCGAGCTTGTCGAGGATATTGGCGACGTGACGGTGGACGGTCCGCTCCGAGATTACCAGCTCGGCCGCGATCCGCGGGTTCGTCAGCCCCCGCGCGATCAGCGTTACGACCTCGCGCTCGCGGGCGGTGAGGGGCATGACCGGTGGAGTCGGTACGGCTACGTCGGTCGGTGGGCTCGCCCCATCTCCATCCTCGGCCGAGAGCGCGTACTCGACAGCCTCCTCCGTGCTCAGCGCCCGCCCCTCTGCCCAGATCTTCATGAACGCATCTTCGCCCAGCGCGACGCGCGCGGTGGCCACGCTGCGTTGGTAGGCGGCGCGGCGAGCCACACCACCCATCGAAAGACCCATCGCTTCGCGCAGGGTCTCCTCTGCCCCGAACAGGCGCGCCGCCCGCTCCGGCTGCCCCTTCGCGGTGGCGACCATCACCAGTCCGCATACGTGCAGGGAGATCACCCACGGAGCCCGTAGTTCTCGGGAGAGCACCAGACCTTCCTCGTGGAATGCCGTGGCCTGCTCGGAGTTTCCCTGGAGAGATGCCAGCCAGCCTGACCATTGGAGCGCCCCGGCGAGGGCCCACATATCGCCCGCCTCCCGAACCAGGGCAACGCTTTCCTCGTAGAGCGAGGCCGCCTGCTCATGAGCGCCTCGGTCTCGCGCCATGTTCCCCAGTTGCCAGAGCACGTAGGCACTGCCCCCCGAGTCGCCGGCAGCCCGGAACCGCGCCAGGCTCTCGTCGACCACGAGCGCCTGCCGTTCGTAGTCGCTGTGCAGGTTTAGCGCGCGCCCCATGACCAGGAGCGCCCAGGCTATCGCCAGGTTGTCGCCCAGATTCCGAGCAAGCGCCAGGCTCTCCTCCACCGCTGCCATGGCCGGGGCGAAGTCCCCCTGGGCCTGCGCGAGGAAGCCCATCCCCGTGAGCGCTTTCGCCCGCGCAGATGCCAGAGCCTTGGCGGATGCCCCCGTCCTGCTGCTCGCCGTGAGCACCGCCTCCAGCCACTGGCGCCCCTCGCTCATGTGGCCACGCTGCCGCCAGAACCAGACGGCCAGAATCCCGGCCAGCCGCAACCCAAGCTCCGCGTCGCGGTCGGGCTCGAGACTCCAGGTCAGGGCTGCACGGAAGTTGTCGTGCTCCGCCGCCAGCCGGTCCAGCCAGATGGCTTGGCTCGACCCGCGGAGGTGTGGCTCCGCCTCCACCGCGAGCGCGAGGTAGTGCTCGGCGTGCCGGCGTCGGAGGTCGGCAGCCTCCCCGACGGCCTCGAGCTGCTCCAGCCCGTATTCGCGGATCGTCTCGAGCATCAGGAACCGTGAGTCGCCGTCAGGCGCCTCGGCCCGCCGCAAGAGGTTCTTGGCAACGAGCGACGCGACGCCATCGAGCACGGCGATGCCGAGATCCCCGTCGCCGTTGCAGACTGCCTCCGCCTCTTCGAGCGTGCAGCCGCCGACGAACTGGGCGAGCCGGCGGAAGAGGCGCTGTTCGGCGTCGTCGAGCAGGTCGTAGCTCCAGGCGATCGTCGCCCGCAGCGTCTGCTGGCGGGCCGGCAGGTCGCGCGCACCGCCGGTCAGCAGCGGCAGCCGACGCTCGAGGCGCGCCAGCATCGCCGACGGGTTGAAGAGGCGGATCCGGGCCGCGGCTAGCTCGAGGGCCAGGGGCAGCCCGTCGAGCCGGACGCAGATCTCGGCCACGGCCGACGCATTCTCCTCGGTGATCGCGAAGTCGGGCTTGATCGCCACCGCGCGCTCGACGAGCAGGGCGACGGCCGCGTATTGAGAAAGGGCCTCCGGCAGCGGCAGGTGCTCGGGATCCGGCAGCGCCAACGGCGGCACCGGGAACTCGTGCTCGTCCCGCACTTGCAGCGCCGCCCGGCTCGTCACCAGGACGTTGAGGCCCGAGCAGGCCGCCAACAGCTCGGCGACCAGCGGCGCGGCCGGGAGGATCTGCTCGAAGTTGTCCAGCACCAGCAGCAGCGACCTGTCGCGCAGGGATTCCTTCAGGCTCTCGAGCAGCGGCCGGTTGCCGGCCTCCTGGATCCCGAGCGTCTGGGCGATGGCCGAGGGGACCAGGCCGGGGTCGCCGATCGGGGCGAGGGCGACGAAGAACACCCCGTCCACGAAATGGTCGGTCAGCTCGGCCGCGACCTGCAGGCCGAGGCGCGTCTTGCCGGCGCCGCCCGGGCCGGTCAGGGTCAGCAGGCCGACATCCTCGCGGAGGAGGAGCCGCTGGATAGCTTCCAGCTCCGGCTCCCGCCCGATCAGCGGGCTGCGCTGGACCGGCAGGTCGTGGAGGCGGGTATCGAGCGTGCGGAGGGGCGGGAACTCGGCCGGCAGCTCCGGGCCGACGAGCTGGAAGACCCGCTTCGGACGGACCAGATCCTTGAGCCGGTGCTCGCCCAGGTCGACCAGGCTCACCCCGGTGGGCGGCGCGTCGCGGACAAGGTCGTAGGTCGGCTGCGCCAGGAGGATCTGACCGCCGTGCGCCGCCGCCCGGAGGCGGGCGCAGCGGTTGACCGACGCCCCGTAGTAGTCGCCGTCCCGCACCGCGGCCTCCCCGGTGTGCAGGGCCATCCGCACCCGGAGCGGCGTCGCCGTGGGCCACGGCTCCACCCGCAGCGCCCGCTGGAGCTCCGCGGCCGCCGCCACGGCGTCGCTGGCGCGGGCAAACACGGCAAAGACGCTGTCCCCCTCGCCCCGACTCTTGACGACAACGCCGCCGTGCCGATGGATCTCGGACGTCAGCAGCGCATCATGGCGGGTGAGGGCCTGCCGCATCGCCTCGGGGCGCTGCTCCCAGAGGATGGTGCTGCCCTCGACGTCGGTGAGCAGGAACGTGACAGTGCCGGTCGGCAGGCTCCGTCTTGAGCGTAGCGAAGGATCGGCCATGCGCGATGCCCTTCGTCGGCGAGCGACCCGCGTAGTGTCCGCGTGCCGATGACCCGCAGGGTGGCGGGGAGCGCGCCGATCGTCAACCCCGAGCTAGGTCCGGGCGGTCGGCACGTGGTCGAGCGGCGCGCCCGGCGGGATCAGCGGCTCGCGTTTCAGGCTGTCTTCGAAGGCTTTCATCAGCGGGCGGGTGTGGGCAGTGATCCAACTGTGCAGGTACGGGTGGTTGTGGTGCTCGCGCTCCTTGGGGTCGGTGTGCAGGTTGATGACGTGGGGCGTGGGGAGGACGTGCAGCTCGTCGTCATAGCGCATCTGGCGCACGTGCATCACCTTGAAGTTGCGCCACTTGACGCCGTGCAGGCGCTCGCGGACCCAGATCAGGCAGCCCTCACGGTTCGACGCCTCCTGCTCGCCGCGGAAGAACGGCCCCTGGTCGATCCCGTCGATCACGCGGTCGGTCGGCGTCTCGCAGCCGGTCCAGCTCAGGAGGGTGGTGAACATGTCGACCTGATGGACCATCTCGTTGCTCACGCGGTCGGGCTCCACCTGGCCCGGCCAGCGGATCATGCAGGGCGTGCGCAGGCCGCCCTCTGACGAGCTGAAGTACGAGCCCTCGAACACGCCGGGCGACCCTCGCCAGAGCACCTGCTCCTCGGCCCCGTTGTCGCCGGCGCACACGACGATGGTGTTTTCGGCGACGCCGAGCTCGTCGAGCCAATCGAGCAGCTCGCCGAAGTCGTGGTCGAGCTCGAGCAGGCAGTCGGCCCAGTCGCCGTTGCCGCTCTGGCCCTTGAACGCGTCGCGCGGGATGGTGGGCAGGTGCAACAGGGAGTGGTTGTAGTACAGGAAGAACGGGGTGCCCGCGTCCACGCTGCGCCGCAGGAAGTCGCGAGCGCGGCGGCTGTACTCCAGGTCGACGTCACGGCGCACCTCGCGGGTCATCTGTTGGTCTCTCAGCTCGCGCATCGACTCGCCCTTCTGGCCCTCGAGCATGTAGCAGACCGGGTCGCGGGTCGGGTCGTACCAGGGGTCTTCGGGCCAGAGGCACTCGGTGTACGAGCGTGGCGGGCCATAGAACTCGTCGAAGCCATGATTGGTGGCCCAGCGGCCGGCCTCGCAGCCGAGGTGCCACTTGCCATAGCAGGCGGTGGCGTAGCCGGCCTCGGACAGGATGTCGCCGAGAGTGCGCTCCCAGGCCACCAGGCCGCCGGTCTCGCCGCCGGTCGGGACGGAGTGGGTGCCCGAGCGGATCGCGTGGCGGCCGGTCATGAGGGCGGAGCGCGACGGCGTACACTGCGGCTCGGCGATGTAGTGCCAGAGCTGGAGGCCCTCGCGGGCAAAGCGGTCGACACGCCTGGTCGGCGCTCCACGGACCACGCCGCCCCCGTAGCAGCCCAGCTCGCCCATCCCCAGGTTGTCGACGTGGAAGAACAGGATGTTCGGTCGTTTGGCCTGGTCTGGCATCAGCTCCCCCATCTGCTCGTGTCGCTCGCGCCCGCTCCGCTCAGACGTCCAGCAGCGCCCGGGCGTGCTCGCCGACCATCGGGCGGATCTCGTCGGCCGAGAAGCCGTTGTCGAGCAGGCCGGCGACGTAGGTTTCGAGCCCCTCGGCCGGCGGCGCGTTGTGGGGCTGGCCGAAGTCGGTCGCCAGGATCGTGCTGGCGGGGCCGACCTCGCGTATCCGCGCTGCCAGCTCGGCGATCGTCAGCGCCGCGTACGGTGGGGTGGTGACGTTGAAGGTCCGCTCGAAGAAGACGCCGCGCTCGGCGAGCCGCCGCTGCAGCTCAACGGGCATATCGATCGCCGGCAGGTCGGGGTGGGTCAGGACGATCTTCCGAAGTCCCATCCCGCGGGCGCGGACGGTCAGGCGGTCCACTTCGTCCGGCGCGAGGTGGCCGGTCGCCAGGACGAGGCCACGATCGCGGACGATCTCGAGCACCGCGACGGCGTCCGCCGTCAGTTCGCCGTCCGGCCCGAAGACGGGCACGGCGGGGTCGCGCCCGGCGAGCTGCATGGCGGCCGGATGGGGCGGATTGCCCGGGCGGGACTCGTGGGCGAGCTGGTTTTCGGCGTGGGCCGTCGGCAGCCAGACGACGCTCGCACCACCGCGGGCGGCGGCCTCGACCACCCACGGGTTCATCCCGCCCATGGGCCGATTCAGGACGATCGACCCGAGTACGCGGACACCGGGTACCTGCTGCTCGACCAGCTTGACACGGAGGGCAGTGCTCAAGAAATGGTTCTTCAGGACGACGGCCGTCATGCCCCGCTCGCGGGCCTGGCGGGCCACCTCGAAGTCGTCGAGCTTCCGCTCGATCAGGTCCGGCGCGCTGTGGACGTGGGTGTCCACGGCGCCCTCGAGGAGTCGACGTGCCTCTGGCATGATGTCCGCCTATGCCGTGCGTGCGGCGAAATCGAGGGCTTGCTGATCCTTGCCCTCGGACAGGAGACGATCGCGCTGCTCGATGTGCTCAGCGGGGCTCATGCTAGCGTTACCATCCACAACCGCATCATAACAGCGGCGTCAGGGCTCTGGTTCCAGCGGGCAGAGCTGACGTCCGGCCCGTCGTCGAGATGGAGTTTCAGACGAGCGTCTCGACCACGTCGCGGGCCGCGGGGAGCGCGTTGCGGAGGATGAGCGACAGGTTCTGCACAGCATCCTCGTAACACACAGATTCCGCCAGGTTCGTAGGTCATCGAGTCGGCGGGCGATCCTGAACTGACCGTGCCGGCCGAGGTGGCGGCGGAGGCTGACATGGTCGGCTGCTGTCCCCATCGGCCGGTAGCCGAGGTAGGTCCGGGCGTAGTTGCGCGCATGGCAGAACGCGGCATAGTACGCGCGGCTGACGGCGCTGCGAGACGCTGCCTCCAGGGTGTACCGGGCGGCCTGGTTGCCAGCGACAGTGACGATTCGGGTGGGCCTGCCGCTGATCTGCCGCGTTCGGCTGGATCGAGTCGATCTGTGATGGTGTCGCGTCGCGCGTCCGAGCGCCTGTAGCAGTACGATACCCGTGACTCAGGGCGCTCACCGTGCGCGGCGTCAAGGAGAACGCCGCTGGCGCACCGAGTAGGTCGACGTCACTGGGCGTCACGGAGGCAGAGACGATGTCAGGCAACAGCAAGCAAGCGGCGCTGCGGATCATCGAGGATCTGCCTGACGACGCGTCCGTCGAGGACATCATCTACGCGCTGTACTTTCGCCAGCGGGTGGATCGCGGTCTGAGGGAGTCGGACGAGGGTAGGACGATCCCCCACGACGAGGTCGAGCGGAGTGTCTCCGAGTGGCTTCGGTCCACTGGACGGTAGGCGCTCGGGAGGATCTCGAAGAGATCGTCGAGTACATCCGGCGGGATTCGCCAACCTCCGCGACGGCGCTTGCCCAGCGGATTGTGGCGGGAGTGCGGACCCTCCGCCGCTATCCGAGAGTCGGCCGAGTCGTGCCCGAGTATCGCGACGAGGCAGTCCGCGAGTTGATCATCGGCAACTACCGCGTCGTCTATCGTCTCCTGGACGGCGCCTCGACATCCTGGCGGTCGTCCACGGGAGCAGAGACTTGCTCGGTCGTCTCCCGCCAGAGTCGTGGGATCTCGGATAGGCTCGCCGCTCTTGCTGCTCGCTCGGCGTGGAGTGGCTTCCGAGGACTGATACCACGCCCCGTGCTCGTCGACAGGGACGACGCCGAATCGCCATCGCCGACTCGGACGGTCAAGCCGGCTGGGTAGGCCCCCCTTCGGGTCGACTCCGCGCACTGACTGGTGACATCGAGCGGGATGCGGCGCTGTGCCGCGGCGACCGAGGCGGCGAGGGCTACAATGCCGAGCGGTCATCCCTCTTGCGACCGCCGAGGAGCGCCGAAAGCTCGTCTTCAACATCGACAATGGCGAGCCCTGGCGTGTGCCCCGGCGCGAACTCCACCAGGATGTCGATGTCGCTGTCCGACCGAAACTCATCGGTCAGCACGGATCCGAAGAACGCGAGCCAGCGGATGTGGCGTCGGCGACAGAACTCCGAAAGCTCATCTCTCGGGACGACCACAGCGGAGTTGACCATAGGACGTAGGTCGGCGTCGAGGCGCCGCTATTCTTCTTGCTCGCGCGCCGCCACCGGCGTTTGCTGAGCTCCTGACCGCCTCTCTGGTGAGGCCGGCTCGTCCGACACACTGGCCGAGTCTTCGAGCGCCAGCGCGAGCACCGCTTCGGCTTCGTCCGCGAAGATCAGCTCCAGCTCCTGGCGCAGCTCGGACGGGACGTCTTCGAGGTCGCGCTCGTTGCGGCGGGGGAGGATCACTCGGGTGACGCCAGCGCGGTGGGCCGCCAGGATCTTTTCCTTGATGCCGCCGACCGGCAGGACCTTGCCACGGAGGGTGATTTCGCCGGTCATCGCCAGGTTCGAGCGGACTGGCCGTCCGCTGGCGAGCGACGTCAGCGCCGTCGCCATCGTCACGCCGGCCGAAGGGCCGTCCTTGGGGATGGCGCCGGCCGGCACGTGGAGGTGGACCGTCTTGCCCTCGAAGATGGTCGGGTCGATGCCCAGCCGCTCGGCGTTCGAGCGGACGTAGGAGAGGGCGGCCTGGGCGCTCTCCCGCATCACGTCGCCGAGCATACCGGTCAGGATCAGCCGCTCCTCCTGGCTGGGCATCATCGTCGCCTCGACGAACAGGACATCGCCGCCGGCTGGGGTCCAGGCCAGACCGGTCGCGACACCCGGGCGCTCGGTCCGCTCGGCCACCTCGTCGAAGAAGTGGGGGCGTCCGAGGTAGCTCTCGACCTGCTGGGGAGTCACTCGGGGTAGCTCGGTTCGGCCTTCGGCCACCTCTCGAGCGGCCTTGCGGCAGACGCTGGCGATCTCGCGGTCGAGGTTGCGGACGCCCGCTTCGCGGGTGTAGCCGCGGATGATCGCGCGGATCGCGTCCGCGTCGAACTGGAGCTCCTCGGGCGTCAGGCCGTGGGCGCGGACCTGCTTCGGGACCAGGTACTTCTCGGCGATCTGGACCTTCTCCTCGTCGGTGTAGCCCGAGAGCTGGAGCACCTCCATGCGGTCGCGTAGCGGTGCGGGGATCGTGTCGAGGGTATTGGCAGTGGTGATGAACAGGACCTGGGACAGGTCGAAGCCAACCCCGAGGTAGTTGTCGATGAAGGCGTGGTTCTGGGCCGGATCGAGCACCTCGAGCAGGGCCGACGATGGGTCGCCGCGCCAGTCGGCGCCGACCTTGTCGATCTCGTCGAGCATGAAGACCGGGTCCTTGGCCTCGGCTCGCCGGATGCCCTGAACGACGCGGCCGGGCAGCGCCCCGATGTAGGTCCGTCGGTGGCCGCGGATCTCGGCCTCGTCGTGGATTCCGCCGAGCGAGATGCGGACGAACTTTCGCCCGAGCGCCCGAGCGATCGACTGGCCGAGGCTGGTCTTGCCGACGCCCGGCGGGCCGACGAAGCAGAGGATCGGCTCGCGGGCCGTTCGGTCGGTGTCGGTCTCCGAGCGCCAGTTTGGCTCGGGAGTCTCCTCGACCTCGCCGTCCCCGCCCTCGATCGGCTCGATTGTCTCGGAGCGGGTCAGACGGTCCTGACGCAGCTTCTTGACCGCCAGGTACTCGAGGATCCGATCCTTAATCTTGTCGAGATCGTAGTGGTCCTCGTCGAGCACCTCGCGGGCGCGCGCGACGTCGATCTCGCCGCCGGTCAGCCTCTGCCAGGGGAGCGTCGCCATCCATTCCAGGTAGGTCCGGATGATGCCGTGCTCCGGCGAGGCCTGGGGGACGCTCGACAGGCGGCCCAGCTCCCGCTCGGCCTCGCGCCGGGCCTCCTCGGGCAAGCTCGCTTCGTCGATCTGACGGCGCAGATCGGCCAGCTCCGGCTGGTCCGCGTTCTCGCCCAGCTCCTGTTGGATTGCCCTGAGCTGCTCGCGCAGGAAGTACTCGCGCTGGGCCTTCGACATCCGCTCACGCGTCTCGGTGGTGATCTTCTGGCCCAGCTCGCGGACGGCCAGCTCGTGCTGGAGCAGCTCGACCAGCCGCCTGAGCTTGGCGTCGAGCGGGTCCAGCTCCAGCAGCTCCTGGCGCGCAGCGGCCGCCAGCGGGACCGTTGACGCGACCAGGTAGGCCACCTGGCGAGGGTCGGCTAGCCCTTCGGCCGCGTAAACCAGCTCGCCGGGCAGCTCGTCGACCAGCTCGACCACCCGTCGAAACAGATCGACCACTGCCCGCCGCAGTCCTTCGGCCTCGACCGCCGGCGCGGCCTGGTCGGGGGCCGGCTCAACGCGCGCGACCAGGTAGGGCTCGGTCTGGCTGAAGTCGAGCACGCGGATCCGCTCGATGCCCTGGACCAGCAGTTGGAGGGTGCCGTCCGAAGCACGCCGAAGCTGGTGGATCACGGCGGCCGTGCCGATCTGGTAGAGGTGCTCGGGTCCGGGCGCGTCCGGTGCGTCGGGCCGCTGGGCGACGAGGCCAATCATTCGGTCGCCGCGCATGACGTCGTCGACGGTACGGACCGAGCGCTCCTGGCCGACCAGAAGGGGGAGCACCGCCAGGGGAAAGACGACCGTTCCGCCGCGCAGCGGCACGATGGGGAGGTGTTCCGGGATCGTCGGCGTCGCGAGGGCTGGCGCTTCTGGCTGGGCTACCATCCGGACTGTCTCCTGTCTGCTTTCACGAAGGTGATGCGGAGCAGCCCGCCGTCGTAGTGCGCCTCGACCTGGTCCGGATCGATCGGGACTGGCAAGGGGACTTCGAGCCGGAAGGGCCCCTGGCGAATCTGGGCGGCGTGATAGACGCCGCCTCCTTCGGCCGGCGGCAGGCGCCGCTGCCCCTCGACCACGACCGCGTCCTGGAACAGGAGCGCCTCGAGCTGGTCCTGGTCGACGCCGGCCAGCTCGATCGTGACGGTGACGGTCGACTGGCTCTCGTAAACATCGGCCGGTGGACACCAGCTCGGCTGGGCTAGGGTTACCTGCTGGCGATCAGTGCGCCACGGATCGCCCGGCGTCCGCGCACCGCTCGGCAAGCCGCCGGAGCCCAGTACCACCGCGTAGCGGTAGCTCAGTCGTCGGTAGCGCATCGTTCGGCCTCCACCCCTGGGGCTTGTCTCCCTACGCTGTGCGGCGCCCATACCGTCCCGCGAGTCGCGAGCGCGACGAGGGGAGGGCCCTTAGCGCTTGCCATCCTGTGGCATGTCCCAGATGTCGTCGGCCCTGAAACGGACGCCCCCCCGCACCGCCATCGCTCGGCCCTCCCGACCCCATTATACGACGGGCGACGACCGCCCCCTCGAAGTCCAGTGCGCTCAGATGGCTGCGCCCGCTGCCGTCTCGGCGCGGCGGAAGTCGATGCCGATCGACGACTGGCTCGGATCGTGGCGAACAAAGTAGCGCACACCCCCGAAGCTGGCTCGATGGAAGGCGGCGGCCCAAGCCCGCGTCCGCCCGTGGTCTGCGCGCGTGCTGGAGTGGATCTCGCCGGTTAGACCGTAGGCGGCCGCATGCGCGACCGTGCAGTCGGCGAGGGTGAAGGGCGCGGTGACGTGCAAGATCGAGAGCGCGCGTGCATCAACTTCGCCGCGTCCGAGCAGAGCGGTCGGCATGGGCGGGAGGACGTCCTGAAGCGCTTCGATCAACGCACCGGCCGGATTGAGGGCAAGGTAGAGGGTACCTCGGGGTCGGCGGAGGCTGAAGCGTCCGACGCGCCCCGATGCGCAGAAGATTGGATCGTGATGCCGCTGGTGGATTCGGAACAGCGGGACGGCCGGGTCGAGCCGCCACGCGGGAAAGCTGCTCAGCTCCGCGGTCGGCGGGGGCTGACGGAGCGGGCTCAATCCAGGGGGCTTATTCGGCGAGTCGAGCGGCGCTCAGCCGCGCGGCCTCGGCGACTCGTTCGGGGGCGTACCCTCGTTTGAGCCAGCGCGCCGGCGTCTGCCCGTTGAGCGAAGGCTGGGGAGTCACGAACCAGCACGCAATCGTGTAGGGCGTCGCGACGGCCGGCTCGAGCGTCTCGAGAACCAGCGGCAGGATCGTGTATGGTTCGCCGCCCTGGCTGAACTGGAAGGCCGGGAAGAGCAGCCCATCCATGCGGGTGGGGAGCCCGAGCAACCGGCGTCGCCGGGCCAAGTCACTCACCCGACGTGGCGTCGGCAGGGCCAGGCGCTCCTGGACCTGCTTCAGGCTCAGGAGGGGACCGAGGTACTCCCGCCAGAGCGTCTCAGGCGCGGAGACACCGGAGGCCTCAACCGTAGCGAACGACCGTGCCATCCAGCTTCACCTCCGGCGCTCGATCTACCAGCACTCTACTGCGCGTCACTCGAGCGGGTCAATGCTCGCTGGCGAACCGCTCACCGTCAGCGACGAGGGCCGCGGCGCGGCGGAAGTCGAGGCGGCCGTCGCTCACGTCGGCGAGGATCGTGTCGCCATCGCGGAGCTCGCCGCGGAGCAGGCGCATCGCCAGCGGCTGGACGATCTCCCGCTGGATCGCCCGCTTGAGCGGCCGCGCCCCGTAGACCGGGTCGAAGCCCTCGCGACCGAGCAGCTCCTTGGCAGCCTGCGTCAACTGGAGCTCGATCTTGCGCTCGGCCAGACGCGCCCGTAGACCGCTGAGCTGGATCTCCACGATCTCGGTGATCTGCTCGAGCCCGAGCGGCTGAAAGATGACCACGTCGTCGATGCGGTTGATCAGCTCGGGGCGGAAATGGGCCCGAACGGCGTCCATGACCCGTGCCCGCACGTCGTCGAATGTCTCGCGCCGCACGTTCAGCGTGCCGTCGACGTTGAGCGTCGAGCGTTGGACGTTGAAGGCATCGCTGCCTAGGTTGCTCGTCATGATGACGATCGTGTTCTTGAAGTCCACGACCCGCCCCTGGGCGTCGGTCAGCCGTCCATCATCCAGGAGCTGGAGGAGGACGTTGAGCACCTCGGGGTGGGCCTTCTCGACCTCGTCGAAGAGGACCACCGCGTAGGGTCGCCGCCGCACCGCCTCGGTCAACTGGCCGGCCTCCTCGTACCCGACGTAGCCGGGCGGCGCGCCGATCAGGCGCGAGACGGTGTGTCGCTCCTGGTACTCGCTCATGTCGATGCGGATCATCGCCCCTTCGTCGTCGAAGAGAAACTCGGCCAGCGCTCGCGCCGTCTCGGTCTTGCCGACGCCGGTCGGTCCGAGGAAAAGGAAGCTCCCGATCGGGCGATTCGGGTCCTGGAGCCCGGCCCGAGCGGCGCGGACGGCGTTCGAGACGGCGGTAATCGCCTCGTCCTGGCCGACGACCCGCTGGCGCAGCCGCTCCTCCATGTGGATCAGCTTCTCGACCTCGCCCTGCAGCAGCCGACTGACCGGGATGCCGGTCCAGCGGCTGACCACGTCGGCGATGTCCTGCTCGTCGACTTCCTCCTTGACCAGCATCCGCCCGTCCTGGCCGCGCTCGCGCTGCGTCTGCTCGGCCTCGGCGCGCTCGCGCTCGAGCTGCCCGACCTCGTACTGGAGCCGGGCTGCTGTCTCCCAGTCGGCCCTGAGCGAGGCCTGCTCCAGCTCGGTCCGCGCCCGATCCAGTCGCTCCTGGATCTGGCCGACCTGGTCCAACTGCTCGAGCTCGTGCTGCCAGCGTGCCTCGAGCTCGCTGGCCTGCTCCTTGAGGTTGGCCAGCTCCTGCTCGAGATGACCCAGCCGCTCCTGCGAGGCGGCGTCCTTCTCCTTGCGGAGCCCCTCGCGCTCGATCTCGAGCTGCATAATCCGGCGGCGGACCTCATCCAGCTCGACCGGCATGCTCGTGGCTTCCATCCTGAGTTTCGAGGCGGCCTCGTCGACCAGGTCGATCGCCTTGTCGGGCAGGAAGCGGTCGCCGATGTAGCGGTGTGACAGGATTGCCGCCGCGACGAGGGCGGCGTCCTTGATCCGAACCTTGTGGTGCTGCTCGTAGCGCTCGCGGAGCCCGCGCAGGATGCTGATGGTGTCCTGGACCGTCGGCTCGCCGACCACCACGGGCTGGAAGCGTCGCTCGAGGGCGGCATCCTTCTCGATGTGCTTGCGGTACTCGTCGAGCGTGGTCGCCCCGATGCAGTGGAGCTCGCCGCGCGCCAGCATCGGCTTGAGCATGTTCGACGCGTCCATCGCCCCCTCGGCCGCGCCGGCCCCGACGACGGTGTGTAGCTCGTCGATGAAGAGGATCACCTGCCCGGCCGAGTCGGTGACCTCCTTGAGGACTGACTTTAGCCGCTCCTCGAACTCGCCGCGGTACTTCGCCCCGGCGACCATCGCCCCGAGGTCGAGGGCCACCACCCGCCGGTCCTTGAGCCCCTCCGGCACGTCGCCGCGGGCGATCCGCTGGGCCAGCCCCTCGACGATCGCGGTCTTGCCGACGCCAGGCTCGCCGATCAGGACCGGGTTGTTCTTGGTCCGCCGACTGAGAACCTGGATGACTCGACGAACTTCCTCGTCGCGGCCGATAACCGGATCGAGTTTACCCTGGCGGGCCATCGCGGTCAGGTCACGCCCGTACTGCTCGAGCACTCGGTAGGTTGTTTCCGGAGTCGGCGTGGTGACGCGCTGGCCGCCGCGGACCTCCTGGAGGGCCTGGTAGAGACGGTCCCGCGTGACCCCCGCCCCGCGCAGGAGCTGGCCGGCCGGGCCCTTCTCGGCATCGTCGGCGAGGGCCAGCAGGAAGTGCTCGGTCGAGACGTAGTCGTCCATGAGACGGCCGGCCTCGTCCTGGGCGGCGTCGAAGACGCGCTTGAAGCGTGGCGAGAGGTAGACCTGGGCCGCCCCCGAGGCGCGAGCCAGCCCGCTGAGCGCGGATTCGAGCTGCTGGAGCAGCGTGCGTGGCTGGACACCCAGCTTCTCCAGGACGGCTGGCACGACCCCGCCGTCCTGATCGATCAGGGCAGAGAGCAGATGCTCGGGCTCGATCTGGGTGTTGCGCCGCTCTTCGGCGAGCCGCTGGGCGGCGCCGACCGCCTCCTGGGCCTTCTCGGTGAGCTTACTCATGTTGAATGCCATGTCAGTCCCTCGCTCTGCAGTCCTGGTCCGATCCTTTGTCGGTCCCGGCCAGCACCGCGCGGTCAGCGCGGATGACCAACATTGATACTATCATGTTAAGCTTCCTGCTACCACGCAAGCAACACGTTGCGGCGGTTCGCGCATCCCTCGGGACCCGACTCGCCCTCGGCGTGGTGGCGGAGGAGCAGATCGGGACACGCGAGAAGCCGGCGTCTGCTCGATCGGCGCCGCGCCGGGTCGGGTCGTCAGGGCAGCTCGATCCTGAGGATGCGGCTCCCGTCGGGGAGCTGCGATGCGCCCCGGTCGCGACTCGATCGCTGCAGCCCGAGCGCTCCCAGGGCGAGCCCGAGCGCCGTCGCCGGTGGCCCCACGCGCGGCGCTGTACCCTTGTGCCATAGCCGAGCTGCTACCTGGGCGCCGAGCGGCAGAATCAGAAAGACGCCGAGTTCGTGGGCGAAGAAGCTCAGGCCGACGCGATCGCGGCGATGGGTCGCCGCCGAGTCCTCGTCGCCCGCGAGTACGCGCTCGCCTACCACCTCGACTACTACGGCGAGGTCCAGCGGCGGACGCGCGACTTGATTGACGCCTACCACGACGAGGGGACCCGCCGCCTGGGGGCGCTGGTCGACCGCTACGGCGTCGACCTGTTCCTGGTGCAGCACGCCGCTTTTTATGCGCCGACGTTCCGGCGGGCGTGGGGCAGCGGCTTCGAGCCGTTCACGTCAGCGATCGCGGCCCGGCTCGACCGCCCTCGGCGCTACGCCCTCCAGGACCTGGTGCGCCGCTGTGCCGTCGTCAACGACGGGACGATGGCGCTCGTACCGGCGAGCTGTGTGCAGGCCCGCGCCTACTCCGACGGGATCAGGACCCAGCAGACCAGGTAGGGCAGAATCCCCGGCAGCCCGCCCGGTAGCAGCAGGATCAGCCAGAGCAGCCGTACCAGCCAGACCGGCAGGCCGAAACGCTCGGCCATCCCCCCGGCTACTCCGGCGATGATCCGGTGTCGGCGCGATCGACGCAGGCCTATCGAGCTCAGCATGTCAGCCCTCCTTCTGGCCCGATCATCACTCGGGCGTGGGTTCCCCGTCCGGGGTCGGGAACGAGCGGTAGATGTCGATGCCGGCCTTGACGCCTTGCGCGGCGGCGACCGCCACGAGCTGCTCCTCGCCGGTGACGTCGCCGGCGGCCCAGACGCCCTCGACCGTCGTGCGCATATGCTCATCCTGCTGGATACACTCACCTTCGGTGAGCGCGCACCCGAGCTGCTGCGCCAGGGTCGTCTCGAACTCGTGGGCAATGTTGAAGAACGCCGCCTGAACCAGCAGCAGCGAGCCGTCGACGAAGCGCAGCCCGCTGAGCTGGCCGTCAGCTCCCTCGAAGCACCTGACCGTCTGGGTGAGGACCGGGATGCCCAGCTCGTCCAGCTTCGCCCGCTCTGCCGGGGACAACTCCGGTGAGCGGCCGTCGGTCACGACGGTGAGCTCCCTGGTCCACTGGGTGAGCTTGGTCGCGAAGGGGAGCATCGCCTCGCTCCAGCTTACGAGCGCGACGGGCTTGTCGCGCACCTCGTACGCGTCGCAGTGTGGACAATTGTGGACCGAGCGTCCGTAGAAATCGAAGAAGTTGTCGATGTCTGGATAGCTGTCGCGGACGCCGGTCGCCAGGAGGAGGCGGCGGACCCGCCACTCCGGTCCCTGCGCGGCCTTGAGGAGGAACTCGTCGCCCTCCTGCCGAGCCTCGGCAATGCTGGCCTGGACGATCTCCGCGCCAACCTCTTGTGCTTGCTCGCAGGCCGTGCGCCACATCTCCGCACCAGAGAGGCCGCGCGCCCCCAGGTAGCCGTGGACTTCGCTCGCCCACGAGTTTCGGCAGGGGCCGCCATTGAACAACAGCACTGAGTGTCGGTGCCGGCGCAGGGTTAGCGCCGCCGCGAGCCCGGCGAAGCCCGCCCCAACGATTCCCACGTCAGTCGTCGCCATGGTCACCCCGATCCGCCGTGTGCATCGTGGTTAGCCAGCGCACGGTTCATGCCAGCGCGACGTAGACGTGGAACCGGCTACTCCAGCACCCGCGTGACGACGTCGACGGTGAGGTGCTCTTCGGCGACCCCGCGGAACGTTCCGCGCGTTGGCGGGACGTCGCCATAGTCGCGACCGATCGCTATCTTGATGTGCTCCTGGCTGGCTACCAGGTTGTTGGTCGGGTCGAAGCCCCGCCAGCCGTGGGTGGGGGTGTAGGCCTCGATCCAGGCGTGGGAGGCGCCTGCCTCGGCGCTCGGGCCGTGGGAAACGCCGGAGCTTTGCGACTGAGACTGGGATTGGAACTGCGCCTGTGAGCTGGAGCTCTGGTGCTGCGACTGACCCTGGTGGACGATGTAGCCGCTCACGTAGCGGGCGGGGATATCGATCGAGCGGCAGAGGCCGAGCAGGACGTGCGCAAAGTCCTGACAGACGCCGGCCCGCTCGCGCAGGACCTCGGCCACCGTCGTGGCGACGGTCGTCACGTACCGCTGGTACCTGAAGCCACTGTAGATCAGGTCCATCAACTGCCTGACCGCCTCGAAAGCGGCGGCCGAGTCAGCAGGACGGTACGGGGCAGCCATCGCCTCGAGCTCCGGCTCGCGCGGGACCATCGTCGAGGGCGCGAGGTAGTCGGCCAGCTCGGCCGGCCGGAGCGGGCGAGGCGGGGTCGCCGACGGGACGAACGGATCGTCCAGGAGCGTCTCGACCCGGCTCTCGGCGACCAGCTCGATAGACTGATGGGCCCGCGAGATGGTGATCAGGTGGGCGGCGTTGTCGAAGCCGTCGGTGTAGGGCCGGACCGCGGCCGAGGGATTGACTCGAAGGTCGAACGATTCCCAGCGCTGGTCGGCGTCCGAGAGCGGCCCGAGCCGCGCATCCATGATCCCCTCGACCACGGCGGCGGTGTAGTCGAGCCGCGTGGTATGCCTGACGGCGACCCTCACTGCTGCTGTTGCTGGGCGGCCATGATCATCGCCGCGCGGGCCACCGCGACCAGCCGGCCCGGCCGCGGCTCGTCGCGCAGGTAGCCGCGGGTCACGTGCTCGGAGATCTCGGCGATCTGGTTCCGGATGCTCGTCAGGTACGGTTGCAGCCCGTCTTCGAGCACCTCGTCGACGGCGGCGTGCTCGAGCTGGGCGCTCAGCATGCCCAGGGCGCGGCTCGCCCGAGTTGCGCTGTCGTGGGAGATACCCTGGGAGGCGCCGATCGCCCTCAGCGCTTCCCAGGCGGCGCCGAGGCTGAAGCGCACCGATTGCGGAAAGATCGGGTTCAGCAGCAGGAACTCGACCACTCGGGCCGGCTCGACGCGTAGGGAATAGTAGCGGGCGTAGGCCTCGGCCGAGCCGCAGGAGCGCAGGACCGCCAGCCAGCGGACCAGGTCGTCTCCGTGCTCGCCCGTGAGCAGCAGGTGGGCCTGGAGGGAGAGCACCCGCGCGACGTTGTCGGCCCGCTCGAGGTACTTGCCCAGGCCGGTGAAGTGCCAGACCTCGTCGTGGGCCAGGGTGGAGTCGGTCAACCCCTGGAAAAACTGGGCCCCCTCGCGAATCCGCTTGTAGAAGCCATGCGGATTGTCCTCGGCCTGCGCCGCGAGGTCCGGGTCGACGAGCGACAGGTAGAGCGTGTTGAGATGCTCCCACATCTCGCTCGAGATGCTCTCGCGCACGCCGCGCGCCGCCGAGCGCGCCTGGCGGACGCACGAGACCAGGGAGCTCGGGTTCTGCCCGTCGAAGATCAGGTAGTGGCGCACTTCGTCCGGCGAGGGGTGCTCGTCTCCTCGGAGCCGGGTCGGCGCCTCGTCGGCCGGGCCGAGCAGCGGGGCCCAGAAGTCGCCGTGCTCGTCCTCGACGTCGCCCGCGTCCAGCTCGAGGTGCCAGGTCACCTCGCTCAGCCGCGAGACGGCGATCGCCCGCTCGACGTAACGGCTGGTCCAGAACAGGTCTTCGGCAACCCGGCACAGCATCGCTACGCGCCCGGGTCCTCGGCCAGGACCCAGGTGTCCTTGCCGCCGCCGCCCTGGGAGGAGTTGACGACCAGCGACCCACCGCGGAGGGCGACGCGGGTCAGGCCGCCCGGCGTCACCCGCACTTCGCGCCCGAAGAGGACGAACGGTCGGAGGTCGATATGCCGGCCCTCGAAATGATCGCTCGTCCAGCATGGGTGGCGCGAGAGCGCCAGTGTCGGCTGGGCGATGAAGCCGCGCGGGTCGGCAAGGATCCGCGCGCGGTACTCGTCCCGCTCTTCCTTGGCGGCGTGCGGCCCGATCAGCATGCCGTAGCCGCCGCTCTCGTTGACCGACTTCACGACCAGCTCGTCCAGATGCTCCAGGATGTAGCGTAGATCGGCGGGCTCGGTCGGCAGGAACGTCTGGACGTTCGGGAGGATCGGCTCCTCGCCGAGATAGTAGCTGATGAACCGCGGGACGTAGGCGTAAATGGCCTTGTCGTCGGCGACGCCGGTCCCGATGGCGTTCGCCAGACTGACGCGGCCGAGGCGGTAGGTCGGGACGAGACCCGGCACGCCGAGCAGCGAGTCGGGGCGGAAGGTCAACGGGTCCAGGAAATCGTCGTCGACCCGCCGGTAGATCACGTCGACCCGCCGACGACCGCGGGTCGTGCGCATAAAGACACAGGCGTCGTCGACGAAGAGGTCGGAGCCCTGGACCATCTCGATGCCCATCGCCTTGGCGAGGAAGGCGTGCTCGAAATAGGCCGAGTTGTAGGCGCCCGGCGTCAGGAGCACAACGGTCGGATCCTCGGCGTTGGCTGGGGCGATGGCGTGGAGGATGTCGAGGAGATCCTGAGGATAACCCTCAATCGGTCGCACGTCGTAGTCCTCGAAGATCCGGGGCCAGGTCCGCTTGAGGACGCGGCGGTTCTCGACGACGTAGGAGACGCCTGAGGGCGTCCTGAGGTTGTCCTCCAGGACGTGAAACTGGCCGCTGCCGTCGCGGACCAGGTCGCTGCCAACGATGTGGGTATAAACCCCCAGGGGCGGGTTTACGTTGTGGAACTCGCGGCGATAGCCGCGCGCGCCCAGGACCAGCTCGGGTGGGATGATGCCGCTGGTCAGGATGCGCTGCTCGTGATAGACATCTGCGAGGAACAGGTTCAGAGCCCGGATCCGCTGCTCGAGCCCTCGCTCGATCTGCCGCCACTCCTCGGCCCGCAGCAGCCTGGGGATCAGGTCGAACGGCATGATCTTCTCGACGCCCTCAGTGCCCTGGTTGACCGCGAAGGTGATCCCCCGGACCTGGAACGACAGCTCCGCCGTCTGCTGCCGGCGGGCGACCTCGTCGGGGCTGAGGGTGGCGAGGCGACCCGCCAGCGCCGCGTAGTGCGAGCGGACTCGGCCCGGCCCTTCGAACATCTCGTCCCAGAAGGGGCCGGGATCGTAGTCGGGAGCTGGGGTTTGCGGGCCGGGAGCTGGGAGTGGGACATGAGCCTGCCCAACGCCGGTGTTCGACGTCATGCGGCGTCCTCTCGAGTCCCTCCGCCCGTGGGCCCGGCGCAGCTCAGCTCGACGACATCGGCCTGCTTGCTCGAGCTCAGCCGGCCCGCCGCCGGGCCGCTGAAAAAGCCCGACGTCGGTGTAATGTCGGCGTAGTCGCGGCCGACCGCTACGGTGATGTAATTGAGGCCGACCTGTCGGTGGTGGGTTGGGTCATACGGGATGACTTCGATACCGACGTCGGGCTCCTCGACGAGGGCCTCGACCCAGGCATGCGGCGCGCCCTCGCCAAGCAGGTGTCCGGAGACGTAGCGGGCTGGAACGCGGAGCAAGCGCAAGAGGCACAGCATGATGTGGGCGTAGTCCTGGCAGACGCCCTTGCCGAGATGGAGGGCCATCGCCGCCGGTGTCTGCACGCCGGTCACGCCAAGCTGGTACGAGATCGCGCCGGCTGCCCAATCATGGACCCGTTCGGCGGCCACCCGTGGCGACGTCGCGTCGGCCTCCAGGCGGCGGGCGACCGCTCGAAGCTGCGCGTCTGGCGCGGTCAAGGCCGTCGCTTGGAGGTACTCGCCCAACGCTGCGCCATCCAACCCGGCCGCGCCCGGACGTCCACCCGGCTTCGCGGACCGCTCGACCCGATAGGTAGCCTCGAAGTCGACCGCGTGGTCGACGTGGCTGGCCTGGACGTGGCAGATCTGATTCCCGAAGTGGTCGTTCTCCCAGGCTATGGTGTGGTCGCCCCGGTCGCCCCGCACGTCGAGGTGTGAGGCGAGGAGTCGTTGATCCTCGTGGCGATCCGGCGGGATCATGACGAGCCGCTGTCGCAGATCGGTTACCGGCCCAGTGTAGCTGTACCGATAGTGGTGGCGCACCTGATACACGGCGTGGGAGACGCGCGACCAGTCCGTCGCGTGACGGTCGACCAGCGTCGAGGTTTCCAGGGCCCCGTCCTGTCCCGGATCCACCGCGCTGACGTCGCCCCCGTTCAGGCCGGCCCCGCGCGGACGTGCATCGCATCGCCCTCGCGCTCGCGGTCGGCCGCCTCGAGGGCGTCAGCGTCCTCCTCGGCCGGTGGCCCGCCGGCTTTGTCGGGCGTGACCTCGTCGGACCAGACGGTCATCTTGGCCAGGTGGGTGGCGCCGTAGGAGGTACTGAGGGCCACGTCGACGGCGTCGCGGCCACGGCCGATCACGACCCGACCGATCCTCGGCACGTTGTGGCGCGCGTCGAAGGTGTACCAGCGGTCTCCGAGGTAGGCCTCGAACCAGGTGTGAAAATCCATCGCCACGTCGGGCGGCTCGACGGCGATGTCGGGAAGGTAGCCAAACGTGTAGCGAGCAGGGATGTTCATCGCCCGACAAAAGGCCACCGAGAGTAGGGCGAAATCGCGGCAGACCCCGATGCGGTTGTTGTAGATGTCGAGCGCCGTCGTCGTCGGGCCGGTCGAGCCCATCTGGAACCGAACGTTGGCATGGACCCAGTCGCAGATCGCCTGAACCCGCGCCCAGGTCGGCGGCGTCTCGCCGAAAAGCTGCCAGGCCGTATCCAGCAGCAGGTCCGACTGGACGTAGCGGCTCGGGAGGGTGAAGACGAGGGTGTCGTCGGGCAGGTCCTGGACCGGAACCAGCCGCGCCCGCGGCTGGACCGGGTCCGGCTCCCCGTCGATGTCGACCAGGGCGTCGTAGCGAAGGGTGATCGGACCGCCCGGTAGGGTCAGACGCCAACAGAGATTCCCAAACGCGTCAGCGTACTCGTGAAGCGGGACCTCAGGCTCGACCCAACGCGACTCGTAGACGGTGTGGTGCTCACCATCTGGTCGCGCGCGCACGAGCTTCAGCATCGGGACCGGAAACTCCGACTCGTATTTGAACTCACAGCCGACTCGCACCCGCATCGCATCTACCCCTTGCACGCCCTTGCTGATTCCCTACGGCGCGATCCCGGCCGCCTCCCGTGGTATGGAGCTCGGACACCGCCGAATGATACCTGATGCTACTCCTGGTCGCCCCCCATCGATCGGTGTGTCGATACCGTAGGGGCGGGGTGGGGACAAGCCCCGCCCCTACGGCAGTTCGCGTTCCGTTGGCAGCGCAGGAGTAACCTACTCCCGCGGCCGATGGTCGGGCAATGGACACCGTGCACAAGGATTGACGCCTGCATTAGTACAGCTCCCCGTAAGAGGTTCAGCAGGTGGCGGCTAGCGCGGCGTGGGCGGTACCCTGGAGCCAGGTGCTGGACGGGAGGACGATGATGCCAGGGCCGCGGACACCCCGGGTGATGGAGCTCAGCCCGGCTGATCGGGTGGAGTGAGCACGGATGACGCGCAGCCAGTCGGTCGCGGGCGGGCTGGCCCGGCGCGCGCGGATCCT
>JACCZL010000881.1 GCA_013695975.1 Chloroflexota bacterium | reverse complement strand
CGGTAGATTCGGTCGGCGTACTCGTACTGGTACGAGGCAATCGCCGCGAGTGGCGTGAGCACGACGACGAGCAGGAGCCCAATCGCGACCCAGAACCCAGTCCGTTGGTGCCAGGGTGCCGGCGGCTCCCACCCCCCCAAATCGGGCCGCCGCGAAGGAGCCTCGATCCGCGTTGTAGCTGCCTCGTCGACGGTGCGACCCATAGTTCGCCCTCAGTCCCCCATAGCCTCTTCAAGTGTAAACGACAACGCCGCCGAGCCTCCCGTGTTTGGGGACCCAATTTGACCGTTCGAGGCCCGCCCACGGAGGTCGCCCGCTCGGCCCAAGGTGGTATACTGTCCCATACCCGCGGCAATCCGCGGGCGCCAAGGAGGGGTGCCGGAGCCCGGCTGATCGGGCCCGTCTCGAAAACGGGTAGGGTGTAACAGCCCTCGTGGGTTCGAATCCCACCCCCTCCGCCTTCTGAGGGACTCCACTCGAAAGAGCGGGGTCCCTTTTCATTGCCCCACTGGTCCCATCTGGTCGACTGTTGATAGAGGACCCACACTGGTGTGTGTTGTCAGGGGGCTTGACTCGTTCCGACACGGCTGGGCTCTCGAGCAGGTCCTCAGCGCCACCCCCGACCTGCCGATCGAGCGGCGGGCGACAGACGGGTGCTATCGGCTGCCCAGCGCTGACGGCGATCACCCGGCTCCATGATCTTGGCGATCACCGCCCCGGCTGGCTCAATGTTGCTGGCGTTCTACACTATTCGTGCGCGCGGGAGCCCGCGCTACGATAACGAGAAGTGATCTCGCAGAAGGATCGACGGGGCTCGCAACGCTCCGCGGACTGGGGCGGCCCTCGTCCCGTCGGAGTTTGCCCACGGCGCAGCACGAGCGCAGCCCGGAGAGTTTGCAGCACTTCGAGGTGGATGGTGGATGACCCAACCGTTCGGGCACATCCCCTCCGAGCCGAGGCCGAGGCCGACCTAACACGGCTCATGCACGAGATCACGATGATCACCGGGCTTGGCACACGTTGGGGCGGTGTCGTCCAGGTCCGTGACTTGGAGTTCGGGCACGCCGGCCAGAAGCACGGCTGGTGTGGGATCAGTCTCCGCGAGGACGTACTGGCCGTTCCGGAGCAACGCTGGACGACCATGATCCACGAGTCCCTGCACAGTGTCTCCGGCGCGTTCCCGATCACTCGCCTCGATCCGACGAGTGGGCGCTGGGAAGAGGCGATCGTCGAGCAGACACAACGTCTCTTGAGATCGGAGCTGCTCAGGCGTCTGCGAGTGATCCTCTCCGAGGAAAGCCTGAGGGCGTTGGACGACTCCCACCGGTATAATGGGCACATCCGCGCCCTCGAGTTATTGCGCGAATCCGAGCGGCGAAACGGGTGGGACTTCTACTTGCAGCTTCTCGCTTCGACGACAGAGCAGCGGGCATGGCACGTCGTGGCGGCATCGCGCCTTCTCGCAATGCAACGAGGGACAGGGCAGTGAGCAGGCAGTATCCGCGGACGCAACCGCTGACTGGTCAGCGCGCTCGGGCGCTGACAGCCAACCGTGATCGCCACCGACTGCTCGAGCAGATCATGTCCGCGAGGACGCGCCAGGAGATCGCCGCTGCGCGTCAGGCGCAGTGGGCCTGGCTAATGACCAATCCGGACGATTTCGGTGTACTCGAAGCGGGCGAAGATTTGGCGCAGGCCGAAGAGGCTCTGGCAGCGCGCGCAGGGGCCTCGGTTCCACGAGCTACATCGGGTTGACGGCACCTACATCCCCGCAACAGCCAGATCCAGACGCCGAGAGACTCGCGCCCTGAGCCGGGACGGGCGCTACATCCGCTCGGGCGCCGAGACGCCGATCAGCTCGAGTGAATTGGCGAGGACGATCTGGCAGGCGCGGACGAGCTTCAGCCGAGCCCGGGTGAGCTCGGCGTCGTCTGAGACGACGCGGCAGTCGCGGTAGAACCGGTGGAACACCGTCGCCAGCTCCTGGGCGTAAAACGGCAAAAGGTGCGGTGCGAGGCTGAGGGTGGCCGTTTCGACCAGCTCAGGCAGTTGAAGCATCTTGCGAATCAGCCCCAGCTCGGAGTCGCTCTGCAGGAGACGAACGTCCCCGTCGGCATGATCGACATCGCCGGCCCTGCGGACGATGCTGGCGATCCTCGCATGGGCGTACTGGACGTAGTAGACCGGGTTCTCATCCGATTGCTGACGCGCCAGGTCCAGGTCAAAGTTCATCATCACGTCCGCTGAGCGAGCGATCAGGAAAAACCGCGCGGCGTCCGCGCCCACCTCGTCCAGCAGGTCTCGGACGGTGACGAACGTACCCGCTCGCTTCGACATTTTCAGCTCCTCGCCCTGGCTGAAGAGCTTGACGAGCTGGTAGATCAGCAGCACGAGGCGGTCGGGATCGACCCCCAGCGCCCGCACGACCGCCTTCAGGCGCGGGACGTGACCCTGGTGGTCGGCCGACCAGACGTCGATCACCCGATCGAAGCCGCGGAGGACGAGCTTGTCGTAGTGATAGGCCACGTCCGAGGCGAAGTAGGTCGGCTGACCGTTGGAACGGATCAACACCGCGTCGCGATCCTCCCCCAGCTCGGACGATGCAAACCAGACCGCGCCATCGCGCTCGACGACGTGCCCGCCTTCTCGGAGCAGTCGCATGGCCGTGTCGAAGAGGCCTCCGTCATACAGGCTCTGCTCCGAGTACCACCGATCAAACCGGACCCCCATGTCGGCCAGGT
>JACCZL010000860.1 GCA_013695975.1 Chloroflexota bacterium | reverse complement strand
GCGCGGCGCCCTTGCCGAGGCTCGCGACGTCCTCCGCCAACTCCTCGCCGATGGCCCCAAGCCGGTCCCAGCCATCCAGGCCGAAGCCCGCCAGGCCGGCATCAACGAGCGAACCCTGCGTCGGGCCCGCGAGGCCCTCGGCATCGTCCCCCGCAAGGGCGGCTTTCGCGGCGGCTGGCTCTGGGAGCTACCCCCGGCGCCCACCGACCCCCGCCCGGCCGCCGACGCAAGCTGACCACGAAGAGACGCCCTTCCCACGATGGTCTACTCGCCGCGGTCAACGTACAGCCCCGGATCGATGAAGTCGACCACCTCGATCGACGAACCCGAGCGCAGCTGCGACGGGAAGACGACCAAGCGGAGCAGCACCTCTCAGCTTCGCCTTTCGCTGCGGATCATACTCGCGGTCGTCAGATGCCGTCCGGATTGTCGGTCAAGTTCTCTGCCGCGATTAAAGGACGCCGGAGCGTGACCGTCAAGCCGGAGCCTCGGTATGATCTCGGTGGCCGCGTTACCGAAGCAGCTACGATAACAGCCCTGCGAAGCTTGGAGTGGAGAGGCCGCCCCGATGGACGCCGTTGCAGAGACTCGAACCGCCCGACCCGCGCGCCTCGACGTCATGCCGCATCGCGCGCTCCAGTTGCTTAAGTCAGATCTGGGGCTGACCGCTCGAGATCTGGCCGGCGCGCTCGCTGTCGACCGGCGCACGCTCGATCGTTGGACCACCGGACGGACCCACCCACAGCACGAGGCTCGGGCGCGGCTCGCGGCGCTGCTCGGCCTTCGGGAGCGGCTACTCGCGAGCCTGGGTGGCCTGGAGTTCGCCCGCGAGTGGCTCAAGACCCCAAGCCTGTACCTTGGTCACCTGACGCCCCTCGAGGTGCTTCGCGCCGGCCGTCCTGACCGCGTCGAGGCCAATCTCGAGGCCTTCGACGCGGGCGTTGCCCTGTAACGCACCCTCCAGGTCGGTCGCTCCGCCCTTGACTCTGGGGGTGACCGCGCAGGACGACCCACGGCTGATCACGAAGATGCCCCCCTCCCCACGCTGGTCAGCTTGGGCACCTTCGCTCGAATGTGGCCATCTTCGGCCTCTCGTCAGGCGAGCAGCGGCTCGAGGCCTCGGGCGTGGCTACGATCCCGTCTGGCAGGGCTACCTTCACGGCGTCGCCGGCCAGGCGGACCTCCGCCTCCAGGCCTGCCCGCGCCGCCACGGTGGCGAAGTCGTAGGCCATTTCGGCTGGGCCCGGGTCCATCACCGGGTCGGCACGGGTGAAGAAGATCAGCCTCCGCCTGCTCATGACGTCACGCTCCTTGTGCGCTGAAGTCTACGCGGGCGCCCATCAGCCGATCGCGCCAAACCCCAACCGGTTGTGATGCTCGGCATCCGTGACCCAGCCTCCTAGGGACCAAGCGGGCGGTCTCGCGCCCCTACAGCAGCGCGCCCTCGCGCTCGAGCTCAGCCTGCACTCGGGTTACGTCGACCGTGCGTGGTGAGCAACCCGCCTGGACGGCCAGGGCAGCCGCGGCGCCAGCCGCCTGGCCGCTGGCAATCCCCGGGCCCATCACGCGAGTCGAAGCCTGGGCCTCATGGGACGCCGACATGCAGCGCCCCGTCACGAGCACGTTCTCGAGCCGCCGCGGCACGAGTCAGCGGTACGGAATGTTGTAGTAGCTGTCACCCTCGAGATGGATCCGAGTGGTGTCGGTGCTGTTGTTCAGGTGGATCTCGAGCGGCCAGGCGCCACGGCAGATGGCGTCCGAGAACTTCCGCGCCCCGAGGACGTCGTCCGCCGTGAGCATGTACTCGCCGACCACGCGACGGGTCTCGCGGATGCCAAGCTGAGGGGCGATCTGGTCGAGATACGCCTCCTCAAAGCCGGGCAGGTGCTTCTGGGCGAACCGAGTATACGCCTCGACCTGGCGGCGACCCTCCAGATAGGCGCGCGTCAGGTCCTCGGGATCGGTCCCGTCGACTCGCGTGATGCGCGTGATATTCATGTGCACCTTGCCCGCCGGCGGGACCGGCGAGAACCCGCCGCTGAAGCGGTTGAAGTGGAACTCCCCGGACTCGCTGGCGGCCCGAAGGAGGCGCGATATCTCGGCCTGAGGAACCTGCACGGCGCGCTCGATATCCACGCCCGCCATGGTGAAGACAAGACTCGGGGCCTGGAGCTCCTCGACCGAGCTCTGCTCGACCTCTCCTCCAGCCCGCGCGACCACGTCGGCGTCGCCACTCGAGTCGATCACAACCCGGGCCAGGATCGCCCGGCGACCGGCCTTGTTCTCGATGACCACGCCACGCACCGTGTCATCCTCGACCAGTGACTCGACCATCTGCGCCTGGAACATCAATTCCACGCCGGCGTCGCACAACCAGCGATCGAGGACCAGCTTGAAGACCTCGTGGTCGAGCTGATAGCGGTGCTTGAGCTTGTAGCCGGCGCCGCGCCGCTCGAGCTCCTCGAGGCTCTGCATACGAGAATCGGTGAAGGCCAGCCGCTAGTGATTGTCGTGTCGCAGACTGCTACATGGTCGCATAT
>JACCZL010000835.1 GCA_013695975.1 Chloroflexota bacterium | reverse complement strand
CCCGGCACGCTCGAGAGCACCGTCGTCCTCCCGTTCAACAATCGCGACGCGGTCGAACGGATCGTCGAGCGGGAGGCCGACCAGCTCGCCGCGATCCTCGTCGATCCGCTGGCCAACCAGGCGGGGTTCCCAGAGCCCGAGTCGGACTTCTTCTCATTCCTGCGCGAGCTGACCCGCCGCCACGGGATCTTGCTGATCGCCGACGAGATCATCTCGTTCCGGATCGGCTATCGCGGGGCGAGCGAGCGCTTTGGCTTCAGGCCTGATCTGATCACACTCGGGAAGATCATCGGCGGCGGCTTTCCCGTCGGCGCTGTCGGTGGCAGCGCCGACGTCATGAGCGTCTTCGATCCCACCAGCGGGAAGCCAAGGGTTCCTCACGGCGGGACGTTCAACGCGAATCCAGTCACGACGGCGGCTGGGGTCGCCGCGATGCGCCTCTGGACCGAACCAGCAGTCGCCCGCCTCGAGCAGCTCGGCGACGACCTCCGCACCCGCGCCAACTGGGTGCTCGAGGAATCCGGGCTGGCATTCAAGTTGACCGGCCAGGGCTCGCTCTTCCGCCTGGTCCCTAGCGCCGCCGGCCGCGACTACCGATCCGCACTCCCCGACGAGCGCGCCGCGGCCCAGCGTCGCGAGCTACACCTCCGCCTGCTCGGCAGCGGCATCCTGATCTCGCCGACTGGCCTGGGCTGTCTTTCGACGGTCATGGAGACCGACGAAGTGAACGAATTGGTGGAGGCCCTTCGCAGCTCGGCGACCGCGATGACGGCGTGATCGTCAGGAGAAGCAGGACTCGCCGTTGTAACCCTGGCGAAAGGCGCTGACGCGCTGCTCGCCGCTGCCGTGGGCGCGCCGGTCCGTGGGGCTCCGCCAGGTCGGATCGCCCGAGCGGAGCGACACCGCTGCCGCCTCATCCAGGTCGCCTTCTTGCAGGCGACCCTGAGACGCGGCATGCCTGAAAAACATGCCGGCCATGCAATCGGCCTGGAGCTCTATCGTCAGGCCAGGTCTCCGCCGGCCGTCGATGCCGAGGAGATCCTGGATGTGATGTCCCCACTCATGGGCGATCACCACCACGACCGCGGCGTCTTCCTTGAACGCCCACAGCTCCTGGAAGAACCGGGAATCCAGGTAGATGGTCCGGTCGATTCGGCAGTAGAGCGGACCGCTGAGCAAGCCACGCCCACACGCCGTGCGCGCCGTCTGCCCAAACTCGACCCAGGAGACGCCGGCCGAAACGTAAGAGACGCCGGCGCCCGCGAAGATGTCCCGCCAGAACGCGTTGATTTCGGGCACCACCCCGCGGACGAATCCGAGGACCTCCACACCCGGCGGACCGGGCGGGCCAGCCACACGCACGGGCGAGGCGGTGATCGGCGGATCGATTGCCAGCCCCTCCCAGTAGACCAGGTCGGCCGCCGTCAACGCCCAGTGGCGGTGGCCGTCGGTGAAGGTCGGGGTGTTCGTCGACTCGCGATAGAACGCGAGCCCGGTGGTGGTCTGCTGGAGGGTGTCGCCGTTGACCGCGTTGGCGTGCTCGCACTCGATCGGCTCGCCCATCGCGGCACCGAGCCGCGCCTTGAGGGTCCCGAAACCGTGCAGGAACGCGGGCGCCTGACCGGCTTGGCAGAACGGAGCCGCCTGCGCCCAGGCGACTGGGGCAGGGTCGAGGAGCGCCGCGGCCAGGAGTAGCAGAAGCGGGAGCAGCAGACGCACGGGCAGTCTCCAAAGTAGGGTCACCGCGCGGGTGCACGCTTCCGGCATTGGTCAGGTACCGAGCGAGATGACCGAGCGGAGGGTCTCACCCCGCTCCATCGACTCAGGGCGCTCTGGACTTCGTCCAGGGCGATCTTGCGGGTGATCAGCTCGTCCAACAACAGCTCGCCTCGCAGATACATCTGCGCCAGGAGTGGGAAGTCGCGAGTCGGCAGACAGTCACCGTACCAGCTTACCCGCAGTGAGCCGCCCATCCCAAAGAATTTCTGAGCCGGAAACTCGATCTGGGCATCCGCGCCCGGCACGCCAATCAGCACGGCGACGCCAGCCAAGTCGCGCGACTCGAGGGCCTGACTCAGCACCTTTGGGCTGCCGACCGCCTCGAAAGCGTAGTCGACGCCAAAACCGTCGGTCAGCTCCTTGATCTGCGCGACCGGATCGCCGTCGCGGGCGTTGACGGTGTGGGTTGCCCCGAACTGGCGTGCCCAGTCGAGCTTGCGGGGCTCCAGATCGACAGCGATCACCTTCGCCGCCCGCGCCAGCCGCGCCCCCTGGATCACGCTGGTCCCGACCGCGCCGCTCCCGAAGACCGCGACGGTGCTGCCCGCCCGGACCCCGGCCGTGTAAAAGACGGCGCCCAGGCCAGTCATCACGCCACAGCCGATGAGGGAGGCCTGCTCGGGCGGCACTCCGCGCGGGATCGGGACGGCTTGGAGAGCGGCGACGACGGTGTGGGTGGCGAAGGTGCCGAGGCCCATGATCGTCGGGATGACGTCGCCCTCGGGGCTGCGCTGGCGTGGCTCGGCGTTGAGGCTGGCCGCGCAGAGATGCGGGAGGCCGACGCGGCAGAAGCGGCACTGGCCACAGGGCGCGCGCCAGGCGAGCACGACGTAGTCGCCGACCTTCGGCTGCTGAACGCCGGGCCCGACGGCCTCGACGACCCCGGCCCCCTCGTGACCCATCAGGACTGGTAGTGTGTCCGGCCCGTAGTGCCCCATCTGGAAGTGGAGATCGGTGTGGCAGACGCCACTCGCCAGGACCCGCACCAGGACCTCGCCCGGCCCGGGATCATCCAGCACGATCTGCTCGAGCGGAGCCGGCTCCCCTGCGACCCGCGCGACAACTCCCTGCACCTTAGTTGTCATCTGACCCCTCCACGGTAGGACTGTTTGGCGCTTGTTGGGGCGGTTCGCGAACCGCGCGATCGGGCGCAGCAAGCAGCCCCGCTACTGTCGACGGCTGCTCGCCGAGTACCGACGGCTTATCTCGGTGTGGCCAGTGCTCGAGCACCTGGGCGAGCGCCCCACCGAGCCGCTTTTGCAGCTCTTCCATGTCTCTCGAGAAGGTCTCGCGCCGCGAGGCCGCTGGCTGCTGGCCCATCCGTCGGAACTTTCTGTAGCGCTCTTCGACCAGCTTATTGGCGCCGACCCGCCGCAGCTCGACCAGGGCATCGAGGATGAAGTTTTTCAGGAGCAGCGCGGCGTAGTCGGGATCCTGATGGGCCCCGCCTTCCGGCTCCGGCACCAGTGTGTCGACGACGCCGAGTAACTTGCAGTCGGCGGCCGTGAGCTTGAGGGCGTGGGCCAGCTCGCGGGCCTTCTGGGCATCGTGGTAGAGGATCGCTGCCGCGCCTTCGGGCGCAATGACCGAGTAGATCGCGTTCTGCTGCATTAGGATGCGATCCGCGACGCCGAGGGCGAGGGCGCCGCCGCTGCCCCCTTCGCCAATCACCGCCGCGACCACCGGGACGGGCAAGATCGACATCGTCGCGAGGCACTGCGAGATCGAGGGCGCTAGCCCGCGCGCCTCCGAGTCGACGTCGAGCTGAGCCCCCGGCGTATCGATCAGGGTGACGACCGGCAGCCGCCAGGACGCGGCGAGCCGCATCGCCCGCGCCGCCTTGCGGTAGCCCTCGGGCGTCATCCGCCCGCCCCGGCGCCGTTTGCGGTCCTCCTCGCCGTGGCCTCGCTCCTGGGCGATCAGCATGACCGTGATCCCACCCAAATCCCCGACGCCGCAGATGGCGGCTGGATCGTCGGCGCTGAGGCGGTCGCCGTGGAGCTCGAAAAAGTACGGGAGCATACAGCGCACGTAGTCGCGCGTCGTCGGACGTTCGGGGTGGCGTGCCAGCTCGACCGCCTCCCAGGCGGAGGCCGGCGGCTGGACCTCCGGCCGATAGAGCTCTTGCTCGCCACGTGGGGACACGTTCCAGGGGCTTCCAAGGAGCTGGAGCAAGGTGGCCACACCGTTCCGCAGCTTTCGGCGATCGAGAATGCCGTCGATCTGCCCGTGCTGGAGGAGGTACTCGGCCGTCTGAGCGTCTTCGGGCGGCTTGCGGCCGGTGAGCTGCTCGATCACCCGCGGCCCGGCGAAGCCGATCAGGGCGCGCGGCTCGGCCAGCAGGACATCGCCTTGCGAGGCAAAGCTGGCGTAGACCCCGCCGGTGGTCGGGTCGGTCAGGACCGAGATGAACGGCACCCCCTCGCGGTGGAGCCGCATCGCCGCGGCGCTGGTCTTCGCCATCTGGACCAGCGACAGCATCCCTTCCTGCATCCGCGCTCCACCGCTCGCGGCCACGCTCACGAAGGGCAGCCGCTTCTCGACCGCCAGCTCGAGGGCGATCGCGACCTTCTCGCCGACGACCGTGCCCATGCTCCCACCGAGAAACTCAAACTCGAAGACCGCCAGTACGCATTCGCGGCCGTTGATCCGGCCGCTGCCGATCAGCACGGCCTCGTCGAGCCCGGTCTTGTCACGAGCCTGACTGAGCCGCTCACTGTAGGGGACGCGGTCACTGAAGAGGAGCGGATCGATCGCCGCGCCAGCGTGGTGGACCTCGCGGAAGCTGCCCTCGTCGAGGAGGAGCTCGAGCCGCCGTCTCGCCGAGAATGGGAAATGGTGCGAGCAGCGTTCACAGACGCGGTAGCGGCGGTATGCACTCGACTCGGTCTGCTCGGCCCCACACCGCGGGCAGGTGACCCCGGCGGCGTCGTCATGGGACGACAGGGCTCGGGGGGCCTCGTCCGGAGGAGTCGGCAGCGTGCTCGGAAGCGCCCCATCGGACTGCGTTTCACCGCCCGCGCCGACTCCATGCACCGCCATCCTGGAGCTTCCCCTTCCGCGGATGTCTGCCTACCTCATTATACGGGCGGCTGCCCCGATTGGGGACCGGGTACTATGCTGGAGCGCCGCGATCCGCGGCCGGAGGTTCGTCGTGTCATCGCCGATCCGCTTCTGCGTTCCAGACGACCACCCACCCGTCTACCAGGACTTCCCCGAGGACCTGGACCCGCTTCGCGAGCGTGGGGAGGTCACCGTCTTCACCAGCCGACAGGATTCTCCCGAGGAGCTGATCACGCGCCTGACAGGGGTCACGGCGCTCGTGAACGTCCGGGCGTATTCGATCTTCGACGCGCGGACCCTCGACGCGTTGCCCGATCTGGAGATGATCTCGGTCCTCGGTACCGGCACCGACAACATCGACCTGGCCGCCGCTAGCGCACGCGGTGTCGCAGTGGCCAACGCGCCCGGGGCGAACGCCGTCTCGGTCGCCGAACACACGATGCTCCTCCTCCTGGCCGCGGCCCGCCATCTCGGTAAGGTCGATCGAGCAATGCACGAGGGGCGGTGGGAGCACCACCTCGGCATGGAGCTGCGCGGGCGTACCCTCGGTCTGCTCGGGCTTGGCGCGATCGGCCGCGAGGTGGCCGGCATGGCGCGCGGCTTCGGGATGCGGGTGGTGGGCTGGAGCTTCCGTCACGACCCGGATCGGGCTCGCGAAGTCGGGGTCGAGTTGCTCGAGCGGGACGAGGTGATTCGCCAGGCCGACGCCCTCTCCCTGCATCTTCGGCTGACCCCGGAGACGGAGCACATCATCGGCGAGCGCGAGCTCGGGATGATGAAGCGGGGCGCCCTGCTCGTCAACACCGCTCGCGCCGCACTGGTCGACGAGGCGGCCCTGATCGACGCCGTTCGCCGCGGCCAGCTCGCGGCGGTCGGGCTGGACGTCTTCGCGCCGGAGCCCCTACCCGCCGACAGCCCACTGCGGGATCTCGAGAACGCGGTGTTGACGCCTCACCTCGCCTGGGTGACCGAGGCCGCTTCGGCCCGGCTCCGACGGGTGCCGGTCGACAACATCCTGGCCTATCTCGACGGGCAGCCCCGGAACGTCGTGAACGCGACTGCCCTCGACCATCCCCGACCCCGTTCGGCTAGCGGCGGAAGAAGCTGACGGTCTGCCGCCCCTTGCCGCCGTCGGGCGCTTCGGCGGTGACGAGCAGGACTACCGTGCCCTTTTCCTTGCGGATGTCGAACGTCCGGACGGCCTGGCCTTCGAGGTTGGTCGGGGCGAGCTCACGGACCAGCAACGGGTCGCTGTCCTCGACGGTGACCCAGACCCGCGCGTCAGGGACCGGCACGCCCAACCGCGTCACCGTCACGGTAATCCCCTGGTCGCGATGGTCGGTTTCGGGGAATTTGACGCGGGCGTCCACGTCAACCGGCGGGCCCGGCGTCGGCGTCGGTAGCGGTGTCGTGAGGGCCAACGCGGGGGTCGGCGTCGCACGCGGCGTTGGCTCCGCGGTCGGCGTTGCCGCGCCGACGACCGACGGGCCGCCCGTGGCGACCGCCTTGAAAACCGCCGCCAAAAACTGGGCGGCGACCCAGCCCGTCT
>JACCZL010000824.1 GCA_013695975.1 Chloroflexota bacterium | reverse complement strand
GGTGACGATGATCCGGCGCTCGGCGAGCCCCGTCAGCATGGCCCCTGCCCGCGGGTGGTCACGATCCACGGCCCCCAGCGGCCGGTCGCCCCCTGGCCGTGCTCGCGCTCGGCCCGGATGTAGCGGTCGATCTCGCGCGACGAGAACAAGCCCATGCCCAGGTTGAATCCCTCGACCGGGACCGGCACCTCGGCCCAGTACACACGCTCGCCGTCCGCGAACCACTCGGCGTATCCGCGGTCGCGGTCGTAGCGAATCATCAGGTGGTGCTCGAGGCCCGGCCCGGCCTCGACCTCGAGGACGACTCGGTGGGCGAAGTACTGTTCCCGGGTCGTCACTCCCGGAATGTGCAGCCGCTCGTAGACGATGTAGACAGTATCGTTGGTGGCGGCGAAGTCGAGCACCATGCCGCTGCTGAAATCGAGCAGGTTGATCGTCCCAAAGGCGTCGCGCAGACTGTGAGGGATCTGGCCGTAGGTCGTGATCGCCATGTCGGTCTCGAATTCGACCACCGAACCGGGTGGCGTTTCGAAGCGCCGAGTCGAGATGTAGAGCTGCTTCGGGTTGTTCAGCGTCTGGACCGTGTCGTGCCAGTGCGAGAAGGGATTGATCGTCAGCTCCAGGTGCCCGTCCACGGTCTGCACCCGGGCGTTCGAATCGGCGTACCGATACGGTGACCCCTCGGCCTGCCGTAGCTCGGCCACGGCCCAGCGGCCTGGATCGAGCTCGCCGGCGCTGAAGTCGTCGTACACGACGCGCTCGTCACGCGGCGCCGCGGCCGGCGGGCCGCTCAGCCAACCGTGGACGAACACCTCCTCCAGCCGCTCGGGGTCGTAGCCGAGCACCACGTCCTCGCCGTCGTTGAGGGCAACGAAGGGTATCCGCAATCGGTCCTGCTTGCGGTTGAATAGGGCCCACAGCTCGTCCGCGCTCAGCGGCTCGCGGTCCACGTCCCGTCTGGTGAACGGGACGCCTGCTCGTGAAAGAAACTCTTCCACCCTGGCGCAGACCGGTCAACCCGG
Source organism: Chloroflexota bacterium (assembly GCA_013695975.1). GTDB lineage: Bacteria > Chloroflexota > UBA6077 > UBA6077 > JACCZL01 > JACCZL01. The sequence continues at coordinate 6,960 of JACCZL010000824.1, read as the reverse complement.
CCGCAGGTACAGGACGGCTGAATCCTGGGGTTTCAGCACAGGCGCCTCCTCCAACGGTCGCATGGGGATCCGTTGCTCGGGCGCAACGTGTCCCGAGGCGGCCCCCAAGTTCTTGCGCGGCTCGTAGGGGCGCACGGCCTGCGCCCTTGTTGGTCACCAGCGACCTCTGGGCGCACGCCGTTCGCCCCTACAGGGCTGCCCACGCTTGGGACGGAAAATCGTGGGGGCCACCCGTGTACCGGCTTCAACGTTTGTCTCCCGAGCCCCTCAGGAGCGCTTCGACCTGGGGCAGGGCTCGATCCGCTTGCTCCTCCAGCTCGGCGTCGTTCCGCGAGCCCAGTGGGTGGTCGACCACCGCGAATGGATAGTCTGGCAGGCCGACCATGCGCGCCACCGAGCGCGCGGTGTCCAGGAACTCCGTGGTGCAGACGACCGCCACCGGAATACCCTGCTGCTCGAAGTTGATCCCGTCGCGCGAACTGCACGAGGCACATCCTGCTCAGTCGCCGATGCCGGTGACGATCAGATGGCAGCGGGCCGCCAGATCGTGCACCATCCCCGGCGGTGCGAGCTGCCCGATGCTCGGCTTGCGGGCCCACACGATCTCGGCCAGTTGGTGGCGCTCCCGCAGGCGGGCGGCCAGCAGCGCCAGCAGGCGGTCGCTGTTGGGCTTGCCGTTGTCGAGGAACCCGACGGTCAGGCCATCCAGCGAGCGGCGGCGGGGCGCCAACCGCGCCCGGCCGCTGGCTGCTGGCAAGGTCGGGTCAAGGACGATCAACTCGTCAGACATGCTCTGTCCTCCTCGGACGTCTCACGGCTCGCCGCGTCTGGCGACTCGACGGCCAGGGTGATCGGGATCGACTCATGCCCGCCCACCCACGGCGGGACGACCGCCGAGTAGCCGTACAGGTGCCCGCCGGCCACCACGATCAGGATCTGCTCCGGCGAGTCGACCGCGCCGCGCCAGTGGTCCTCATCGGCTGGCTCGACGGCGCCGGCCAGGCGCCCGGCCCGCTTCAAGTCGGCCACGCTGCGACGCGCCCGCTCGGCCAGGAAGCGGCGGACGTCGGCCGGGCTCCAACCCCGCTGGGCAATGTGCCCGGCGTGGAGCGGACTCATCACCACGACGAACGAGCCGCCGGTATAGTGGCCGATCAACATCGCGTCCGCGACCGTCGCCAGGATCAGCTCCGGCTCCTGGGACCAGTCGTTGCGGGCGTAGATCGGCGCTTCGGCGGCGAACACGGTCACCGCGCTGGTGTCGGCCGGCAGACCATGCTGGACGCCGAAGGGGTCCCAGGGGTTGCGATCGGAGCTTTCGCCGATACAGTAGCTGTACTTGCCGGGGTGGCCGAGGGTGGCTTTGTCGGCCTGGCCGGGGGTGCCCCCACAGACGTTCTGGAGGATCAGCCGCACGGCGCGCCCGAGGGTGGCGTTGGCCTGATGGCCGGGTCCGAAGACGCTGAAGCTCGCGTTGATGCCCAGCGCCCGCACGGCCGGCCCGCTGACGATGAGCAGCGGGGCAGTGGCGCCGCTGACCGTGGTGCTGTGGAGGCTGAAGCGGGGGTCGGACATCGCCCGCATCGCCGCGACCAGGATCGGCATGTAGTACGGGCGACAGCCGGCCATCACGGCGTTGACGGCGATCTTCTCGACCGTCACCTCGCGCCCTTGCTCCGGGATGGCGGCTACCACGTCCTGGGCCCCGCGCCCAGAAGCGGCCACGAACCGCGCGACCAGCTCCTCGGTCGGCGGGATGATCGGCAGCCCGTCGGTCCAGCCGCGGTCCAGGAACAGCGCCTGGGCCCCGAGGAAGCCGGGCACGCGATGGCGCTCGGAGGCCAGCTCGATGGCCGTCACGCCAGGCACTCCTGGCGCAGCCAGCCGTCGACGATTCCGACCAGCCGCTCGAGGATCTCGGGCTGGCCGTTCAGGTAGTGGCCGGCCCCCTCGAGCCGGTCGAACCGCTTTCGTCCGTGGGCGACCGCGTCGTAGTAGGCCCGCGCGTGGCTGGGGAAGCAGACCTGGTCGGCGCCGTGGTCGATCACCAGGACCGGCACCCGCACCCGCGCGATGTGCTTCGGACCGTCCATGTTGGACGTCTCCAGGCCCCACTGACTCAGCCAGGACCGCGGGCTGGTGTAACGCCCGATGCCGATGGCGGCGCGGTTGAGGGCGCTCGGATCGCCCCACGGCGTGCCGGGCTGGCGGTCGGACGGGTCGATCGCGACGTCGAGGAAGCGCGGGTCGGCGACCGTGCGATGGACCAGAAAGGCGATGTCGCGGGCGGGATCGTCTCCCCGCTCGGCCAGGTCGGCCAGCGTGTCGCGCGCCCAGGCGGTGATCCGTCGGTTGCGCTCCACCTGGGCGGCGCGATATCGGGTCACGAATTCGGGGCTGTAGGGCGGACCATTGCGGCGGTCGTACATGTCCAGCGCGGGGTCGGTGGCCAGCGGGTCGCGCTCGTCGAGCACCGAGGGGTCGAGGTACTCGGTGAAGACCTGGGCCCGGCCGGTGTGCGCCGCCACGGTGATGATCCCGTCGATCGGCGGCAGCTCGGCCCGCGTCAGGTCCGGCGGATCGCCGGCCGGCGTACTCCTGATCGTCGGCTGCTCGGCCTGGCTCTGGTATAGCGACACCAGCCCGCCACCACCGCTGTTGCCGACCAGCACGACCTGCTCGGCCCCACCCTCGCGCAGGAAGCGGACACCGGCCGCCAGGTCGAGCACGACCTGCTCGGCGATGAGCCCGCTCTCGTTGTTGAGGTAGCGCGAGTTCAGGCCGAGGGCGCCGTAGCCGGCCGCCGCCAACGGCTCCAGCGCATAGTGGTCGAAGAAGACGCTGGTCGGGTGCATGAAGAGGAGCGCCGTGGTCGGCCGTCGGGCCCGGGGCGTGTAGTAGGCGCCGTAGATGCGCGGGGCGAGAAGCTGGAGGCCGGAGGTGCTGTGACCCCGCCCACCGGGGTCGATCGGCAGGATGACGAGCTCGCGCTCGACCGGGCTCACCGCGCCGTCGCCTTCTCCCTGTTCCACGCCGCCACCGCCCGCTCGGCCTCGCGGGCGTGCTCGTCGGTCAACTGCTCGCTCTGGTAGGTCAGCTCGATCCGATGGCCGCTCGGGTCGAAGAAGTAGATCGAGTTCCAGATACCCTCGTGGTCGACGATCCCTCGGACCTCGACGCCCTGCCCCTCGAGGCGGCGCTTGGCGTCCTGGACCTCCTCCATGCTGCCGACCGAGAGGGCGATGTGGCGGACCCAGGATGGGATGGCCGACTCGCCGGCCTCGCGGGGCACCCCCTCGACCTCGAAGAAGGCCATGCAGCTCCCATCATCCATCTGGAAGAAGGTGTGCAGGAACTTGGACGATTCGCCGGTGCTGCCGACCTGGTCGCCCTGGGCGTGGGCAACCAGGCGCATGCCCAGGACCTCGCTGTAAAAGCGGGTGGTCTCCGCGGTGTCCCAGGTGATGTAAGCGGCGTGGTTGAGTCCCTTGGGCCGAGTGAATGGCATCGTGCTGCCCTCCTCCTGGTGTGATCCTAGCGGCGCTCGGCGGCCTCGGCGAGTGTCTCTCCAGCCGTGGCTGAATACCGATACGCCTGAATGTACTCTTCGGCCTCGAAGCCCGGGAACAGGTGGGCCATCAGCTTCGCGTCCTTCGGGATGGTGGGGTAGCGGTCGGCCAGGCTCTGGAAAATGCCCTTGATCTGGCCGGTGCTGCTAAAGGCCTGGAACGCCTCCTTGCTCTCCCAGACGTGGACCACGCAGCAGCGCGGCTTGTTCGGCGAGGCAACGCGGGAGAAGAGGCTCGAGTACTCCCGCAGCCCGTACGGCTCCAGGGCCGGCACCATCTCGGTCCGGTCCCACTCGAGGTAGACGTCCTCGGAGATATCCGGGTGGAGGTTGAAGCGCAAGATCCGGACGAACATCGGCGGCCTCCGGTTCCGGCGGTTGACAGGCACCAGGCAGCGCCACGCGGCGGATTGGTCTGTTGTTCAGACCAGCGAGGGCACGATAGTCTAACCTCCCCAGTCTGTCAAGGCGGAGCGGCAGGCTCTCGCGAACGGCGGCTGGTGGATCTTCGTCGAGCGCCCGATCGCTTTCAGCGGTCGGGCCGGTGCAACGCCTCGCGAGCGCAAGGTACGCGGCACACTTCGTAGGGGGCTGTGAGCGGGGCGGTGGGAGGTCGACATGGAAAGGGTCATCGGGGTCACTGGACGGCGGCGGCGCCTCGAGGCGGTGTTCGATGAAGTGGTCAAGGACGGCGTCCGGTACGTCCTGGCGCGGGGCAGCCGACCCGAGGTTGCCATCATCCCCTACGAGCAGTTCCTGCGCTACCAAGCGCTCGACCGGCAAGGTGGGCCGGATCGGGTGGGCCGGGAGCTTGCCCGCCTGGCCGCGGACCACGCCACGCTGACCGACGAGGGAGTGGCCGCGGATGTGGCGGCGGCGATCAAGGAAGCACGCGCGGAACGCGCCCGCTGAATGCGTGCCGTCGTCGACACGAACATCTTCGTCCGAGCGCTGATCAAGCCAGAGGACACCGTTCGCGCGATCGTCAGTCCGTTCGAGGGGATCCCGATCGTCGGCCCGGCGGAGTTCCTGGCGATGCTCTCGCGAGCATGACTCCGGCGCGGGCTCGGCCAGTGGGCCAGCACGACACGGGGAGTTCGATGCGCGCGGTCCCGCCCGCGCCCAGGACGAGGCGAAACAGCTCTGGGCCGCGACCTACCCGCTGATGGGACTGCGCTATCCTGATGCTATGATTGGAGAGCTGCTCCGAGGTGTGCGTGCCATGCGGGAATCATCGACCTACCAGGCGTTCCTCCGGGAAGGTGAGGCTGTCGGCGAGGCCCGAGGTCGGGCTTCGGAAGCGCGGGCGATCCTGTTGCGCCTGGGCAGCAGGCGCTTCGGTCCGCCCGATCGGCGCACGAGAGTGGCCGTCCAACGTCTCGCCGATCTCGGCCGACTCGAGCGGTTGACCGACCGCGTGCTGGACGTTGGGAGCTGCGAGGACTTGCTCGCGGAGCCATGAGCGACGTCGCGATCTCGCTGCGGAACGTCACGCGCCGCTTCCACCCGAAGAAGCGACCGCCGTTTGTCGCCGTCAGCGACGTCACCCTGGACGTGCCGAGTGGGACGTTCCTGTCGGTGGTCGGGCCGAGCGGCTGCGGCAAGTCGACCCTGCTCGGGATGATCTCGGGGCTCCAGCCGGCCAGCGCCGGCGACGTGTACGTTCAGGGGACGCCGGTCCGCGACGTCCGACGGGAGATCGGCTTCATCTTCCAGCGCGACGCCCTGCTACCCTGGAAGACGGTGCTCGACAACGTCGCGTTGGCGCTCGTCTTCCGCGGTCGGGCCAAGCCTGAGGCGCGCGACGTTGCCCGGTCGTGGATCACTCGCGTCGGCCTGGCCGGCTTCGAAGGCTACTATCCCCACCAGCTCTCGGGCGGGATGCGCAAGCGGGTCTCGCTCGCCCAGACGCTGGTCTACGATCCGCCGATCGTCCTGATGGACGAGCCGTTCTCGGCGCTCGACGTCCAGACTCGCAACTTGATGGAGAACGAGCTGCTCCAGCTCTGGGCCGTCGATCGCAAGACCGTCGTGTTCATCACTCACGACCTCGAGGAGGCGATCTCCCTGTCCGATCAGGTCGTGGTGATGACGGCCTCGCCGGGGCGGATCAAGGCGGTCTACCCGATCGAGCTGCCGCGGCCCCGCAACGTGACCGAGATCCGCTTCGAGCCGGCCTTCGGGCGGATCTACGAGCGGCTCTGGGCGGACCTGCGCGACGAGGTGCTGACGAGCTATGAGCAGAGCAAGGCCCGAGCCGCCGGGTAGGGGCGGGGTCTCCCCGCCCTCAGGCGTGGGCGGGGAAACCCCGCCCCCACGAGGCGGCATGGTCCTCCAGCCGCAAACCTCGGTCGATGTCGCCGCGGGGTCCGACGCCGCGGAACCCTTGCCCAGTCGAGCCGAGGAGGGCGACTCGCTCCTCTTCACCGGGGTCGGCCCGGAGCGGCGCATGCGGCGCTGGGCGATCTTGAGCATTCAGGCGGTGCTGCTGGCCAGCTTCTTCCTGGCCTGGGAGTGGCTGGTCGGCGCGCGGTTCGCCGACCCGTTCTTTTTCAGTCAGCCATCGCGCATCGCGCGGACGCTCTGGGAATGGTTCGCGAGCGGCTCGGTCTATCGCCACATCGGGATCACCCTGCTCGAGACGCTGCTCGGCTTCTTCGGCGGGACGCTGCTGGGGCTGGTGATCGGCTTCGTCCTGGCCCGCTCGGAGACGCTCGGGGACATCTTCGAGCCGTTCCTGGCCCTGCTCAACGGGATGCCCCGCGTGGTTCTGGCGCCGCTGGTGATCCTCTGGCTTGGCCTGGGAATCGCCTCGAAGGTGGCGCTCAGCGTCCTGGTCGTCTTCCTGATCGTCTTCTACGCCGTCTACACCGGCATCCGCGAGGTCGATCAGAACCTAGTCGCCAATGCCCGGATCCTGGGGGCGAACGGGCGCCAGCTCACCTGGCACGTCCTGGTCCCGTCGGCGCTGACCTGGATCTTCTCGTCCCTGCGGGTGAGCGTCGGCTTCGCCCTGGTCGGCGCCGTGGTCGCCGAGTACCTCGGCTCGAACATTGGCGTCGGCTTCCTGATCGCCAACGCGCAGAGCTTCTTCCAATCGACCGGCGTCTTCGCCGGCCTGGTCGTCCTGATGCTGATGGTCGGGGCGATCAACCTGGTGCTCCGCACCGTCGAGCGCCGCTTCTCGGCCTGGAAAGCCGGGTAGCATTGTTCAGCGGATGTCTGTTCTGAGGAGGCACTCCATCGTGAAGATTCGAACCGTTCCCGCGCTCGCCCTGGCGCTGTCGCTCCTGGTCGCGGCCTGCACGCCGGCCGCGTCGCCGGCGCCGACGGCTGCGCCGGCCAAGCCGACCGATGCCCCAGCCGCCAAGCCGGCCGCGGCCTCCCCGTCG
>JACCZL010000822.1 GCA_013695975.1 Chloroflexota bacterium | reverse complement strand
TGACCGCGCTGACCGGTCCATTCTGGGGTGCCCTCGGCGACCATTACGGGCACAAGCTGATGATCCAGCGGTCGTTGCTGTGCATCGGGGTCGCCATCGGCCTGCTGGCTCTGGCTGCCTCGCCGCTCCAAGTGATCGGGCTGCGGGCGGTGATCGGCGGGCTGGGTGGTGTCTCGGTCGCGGCGCTGGCGGCGGTCGCATCGATCACGCCGCGGCGTGAGCTCGGCCCGGCCATCGGTACGCTGCAGGCGGCCCAGATGGCCGGCGCGGTAGTCGGCCCGCTCCTCGGTGGGGTGCTCGGCGGTCTGCTCGGAATGCGCCAGGCCTTTCTGGTCTCGGGCGGCGTGTTCGCCGCGGCGCTGGTGCTGGTCGCCTGGCTCTACCGCGAGGGGGCAGTCGCCGTCTCCGAACCCGCCCCCCGCTCGACCCGAGATCAGCAGCGCGCGACCGGCCGTCTCGAGGCCGGGATGATCGTGGCCCTGCTGGCGGCGTTCGTCGTGCAGTTCGTCGAGGCTGGCTTCGTCGTCTTGCTGCCGTTGCAGCTCGAGCGCCTCGGGGTGGACGCGGAGTCGATGCCATGGATGATCGGTGTCGGTCTCTCGGCGACCGCCCTGGCGGCGGCGGTCACCGGGGCGTTCGGGGGGCGGCTGGCCCGCGACCGGTCGCCGATCGCGCTGCTGTGCGGTGTCCTCGTCCTCGGGATCCTCTTCCTGCTGCCGCTGGCCTTCGCCCAGACCTGGTGGCAGTTCCTCGGGCTGCGGGTGCTGATGGCGCTCGCCGTTGGGGCTGGTCCGACGCTCGCCTACAGTGCCGCCGCGGCCCTCGCACCGTCCGAGCGGCGTGGCAAGATGGTCGGCCTGGCCTCGAGCGCCGGCATTTTCGGCTGGGCGGCGAGCCCGCTCATCGCCGGGGCGCTTGGTCAGCGCGACTTTGGCATCGTCCTGGCGCTGGACGCCGGACTCTTCGCCGTCCTGCTGGTCCTCCTAGTGGCGGTCGAGCGCGGCTGGTGGATCAGCCTGGCGCTGCCTCGGTCCGGCCGGCCGGGTCTGCTGGCACTCCTGCCCCAGGGTGACGGACCGCGCCACCTCCTCGGACGCCTGGCGCACTCGACCCGGCCGCTCCGGCAGGGTCGGCTGGGCGGACGCTTCAGCCGCGACGAGGTGATCGCCGCGCTCAAGGGCGTCGAGACGGGCCCGCGCGCCGAGGCCATCCTCGAGATCGCCGCCAGGCCGTCCGACTGGCTGCCGCCGGACCCGCGACGGGTGTTCGACGAAGTGCCGCGCTACGGCGAGCGTCTGCCGACGATTCTCTACCTGTACCGCCAGGGCGCGGATGCCGAGACGATCGGCCGTCGCCTGAGCCTGTTCGGCGGCGCCTGGGGGATCGAGCGGACGATCGAGATCGCCGCCCGCCTGATCGCCGCGAGGCTGAACCGCTGACGCGTTCCGGCGCACCTCGGTGCCCCGCCCTCCGCGCGGAGCCTTGACAATCATGTTATCAAGTTCCTACAATATCCCCAGTAACCTGGGGGAACGATGCGATGGCCAGGCGCGACTACTACGAGGTTCTGGGTGTCTCCAGGTCGGCGACTGAGAAGGAGGTCCGGCAGGCGTACCGCAAGCTCGCCCGCAAGTACCATCCCGACCTGAACCCGAACGACAAGCAGGCCGAGACCCGTTTCAAGGGGATCGGCGAGGCCTATGACGTCCTCTCGGACGCCGAGAAGCGCCAGAAGTACGATCGCTGGGGACACGACTGGGAGAAGATCGAGCAGGCCCAGAAGGCCGGCGCGGGGGTCGGGTTCGGCGGCGGTGGGGGTGGATTCGGCGCCGGTCCTTCCTCTCGGACGAGCTGGAACGTTGGCGGCAACGCGGTCGACGAGGAGGCGCTCGGTGGGCTCTTCGACCAGCTCTTCGGCGGCGCCCGTGGCGGGCGTGCAAGCCGCACCGGCGGTGCGCGACTCGCCGGTGAAGACTACGAGCACCCGACCGAGGTCTCGCTCGAGGAAGCCTTCACCGGGACGACGCGCCTCATCCAGATCCAGCCGGCCGACGGGCAACCGCGGACCATCGAGGTCACGATTCCGGCCGGCGTGGCCGACGGCTCGCGGATCCGCGTAGCCGGCAAGGGTGGTCCGGGCCGCAACAGCGGCCCGCCCGGCGACCTCTTTCTGGTCATCTCGATCGCGCCGCATCAGCGGTTCACCCGTGCTGGCGACGACCTGACGGTCGCCGTGGAGGTGCCGCTGTACACGGCGATCCTGGGCGGTGAGGCCCACGTCCCGACGCCCAAGGGGACTCGGCTGGCGCTGAAGCTGCCAGCGGACACGCAGAACGGCCAACGCTTCCGCCTGGCCGAGCAGGGCATGCCCCGGCTCGGCACCTCACCGAACGGCAGTGCCGGGCGCGGCGACCTGTATGCCGAGATGCGGGTCGTCCTGCCGAGCGGCCTGTCCGACCGCGAGCGGGCGCTGTTTCGCGAGCTGGCCGAGCTCCGCGGAGGATGATCGTGCAAGAGCGGACTGACATCCATGATGAGCTGGCCTGCTTCGTCATCAGTGTGGCGGCGCGGGTCCTCCACGTTCACCCGCAGACGCTACGCTACTATGAGCGGGCCGGGCTGATTAGCCCGTCGCGCTCGAAGGGCAACATCCGGTTGTACTCGGCGCGCGACATCGAGCGGGCCCAGCAGATCAAGCGGCTGGTCGAGGATCTCGGCGTCAACCTGGCCGGGGTCGAAGTGATCATCCGCCTGACCGAGCGGATGCGGGAGATGGAGCGCGAGCTAGGGGGGCTGCGGGCGCAGGTGCGTGGCGGCCGCGCGAGGCCCCGCCGAGCGGCCCAATAGGCGCCACTCTTGCCCGAATCCTGGTATTCTTAGCGCGGTAACCGAGCTCGGCCAGATTCATTACCGGACATCGGAGGGGCCCCCAAGGTGATCATTCGGCGTCGAAGATGCTCAAGGTGCTCATCGATGTGCGCACGAGCACCTTGGCACTGAGGATGATCCCCTTGGCCTGGTCGATCATTCGGGATAGCCGCCGATTGGAGCGGAGCGAACATGGTTGAGGCACCCCGCCCGTACGATGGGCCCACGGAGACCGATCGGGCGCTTGCCCAGCAGGTGTATAGGACGATCGTCGAGTACGAGCCACTTCGCGCGACTCGGCCCGAGCTGCACGTCTGGGCCGAGAATGGGCACATCCGTCTGGGCGGACGGATGCGGACTCTGGCGATGAAGGAGATCTCGGAGTACCGAGCGCATCTGCTCGACGGCCAGGGGGTGCGGGCTATCCGAAACGATGTCGTGGCCGATCCGGAGGTGGTCCGAGCGGTCGCCATAGCCCTGGCGTCGGACGATCGCCTGGCCTCGGCCCGGATTCGGGTCGACGTGCGCGATGGCGAGGTTGTCCTGGCGGGCGGCCTGCCCGATGGAGCGGCCATCGAGCGGGCACGCGAGCTGGCGATGGGGGTTCCCGGCGCAGCGGGAGTCGACAGCCATCTGCTCACGCCCGCGTCGGGGCCCGAGGTAGCGGCGAACGGCGCGGTGGGACGAGTGGCGATGCAGGAGGGGCGCTGAGGGATGACCGGCGAGACCAAGCGCGAGCGGAGGCTGGCCGCCCGCGATACTCGCAAGCAGCGCGCGGCGGAGGCCCGCAAGCGCGCCGCGATTGGTCGAACCACGGCGATCGTGATCGCGGTCGCGCTTGTCGCGGTGCTCACCGTCGCTGCCTTCACGACGTCGTTCTTCGGCCTGATGACGGCGCCAATCGGGCGGGCGATGCCGCTCGGGAAGGCTGACCACGTCGCCGAGGGCACGCCGATCGAGTACACCAGCCGCCCGCCGACCTCCGGCCCCCACTTCGCCGCCTGGTATCCCAGCTACGGGGTGGTCGAGCAGCCAGTGCCGGTGGGAAACTGGGTCCATAACCTGGAGCACGGGGCGATCGTCGTCCTTTACAACTGCCCTACCGGGTGCCCCGACCTGGTCGCCCAACTCAAGGAGCTGCACGCCGATCTCCCCAAGGGCCGCAACGCCCGCGGCGGGGTCGCGCGGATGCTGGCGGTCCCCTACGACGACATGGACCAGCGCATCGCGGTGACCTCGTGGGGCCGCCTGCTCGAGCTGGACCAATACGACGCCGGTCAGATCCAGCGGTTCTACGAAGCCTACATCGACCGCGGCCCCGAGTGCCAGAACCTGACCTGCCCGCCCTGATCCCGGGCTGGTGGGCAGGCTCACGCTCTACATCGCGCGCAGATAACGACGACAGCAGGGAGGTTCGGTGCGGATTGGGATCATCGTCCTGGCCCTGGCGACGGCGATCATCCACGTTGTCCTGGCGATTCCGGAGACGATCGTCCCATTCTTCCTGAACGCCCTCGGCTACCT
>JACCZL010000984.1 GCA_013695975.1 Chloroflexota bacterium | reverse complement strand
GGGCCGGACGCGACGATCCAGCAGATCACCGAGCTGCGGACGCGGCTCGGCCTGGATGAGCCCTGGTACGTCCAGTTGATCAACTGGTACGGGCGGCTGGCCCGAGGCGACCTCGGCCAGTCGCTCTTCCTCAACCGACCGGTCACCCAGGCGATCGCCGAGCGGGCCGAGCCGACGATCCTGCTGACGATGCTGGCCCTGCTGGTGTCGACCTCGGTCGGCCTGCCGCTGGGCATCCTGGCGGCCCTTCGCCGCGGCCAGTGGATCGACGCCGGCGCGATGTTCGTCGCGATCGGTGGCGTCTCGATGCCGACCTTCTGGCTCGGGCTGAACCTGATCCTGCTGTTCGGCGTCATCCTCGGCTGGCTGCCCGTCGCCGGCTACCAGCCCCTGAGCGCCGGCCCCTGGGAGAACCTCCGATACCTGATCATGCCGGCGATCACCCTCGGCCTGGCCCAGGCCGCCCTGCTGGCCCGTCTGACCCGCTCGATGATGCTCGAGACGCTCAACGAGGACTACGTCCGGACAGCCCGCGCCAAGGGCCTGGACGAGCCGCGGGTCGTCGCGGCCCACGCCTTCCGCAACGCGGTCATCCCGCTGCTGACGGTCATCGGCCTGATCTTCGCCGCCCTGATCGGCGGGGCCATCATCACCGAGCAAGTCTTCAACATCCCCGGTGTTGGGCGCCTGCTGGTCCAGGCGATCACCCGCCGCGACTACCCGGTCGTCCAGGGGGTCGTGCTGGTCATCGCCGGGTTGTACGTCCTGATCAACCTAATAGTCGACATCACCTACGGGTTCTTGGACCCGCGCCTACGGCAGAGTGGGAGTTGAGTCGATGGCCCAAACGATCGCCGCCGCCCAACCCGCCGCTCCGGCGCGCGCCCGCGCCCGCTGGTGGTCGCATCGCGCCTTCCGCCACCGCAGTACCGTCATCGGCGGGATCATTCTGCTCCTCGTTCTCGTGGTAGCCCTAACGGCAGGGCTCTTCAGCACCCACGATCCGCTCTTCCTCGATCCCGTCGCGCGGCTGACCCCGCCGGGCGCCGAGCACATCCTCGGAACCGACAACTTCGGCCGCGACACCTTCAGCCGGGTGCTCCATGGCGCTCGCGTCTCGCTCCAGGTTGGCATCGGCGTGGCGTTGGGCACCATCGTCATGGGAACATCGATCGGGTTGATCGCCGGCTATTTTCGGCGGGTCGACGGCGTCCTGATGCGGTTCATGGACGGCCTGATGGCCTTCCCTGGCGTGATCCTGGCGCTCGCGATCATGGCCGCGCGTGGCCCGAGTGTTGGCAACGTCATCTTCGCCCTGATCGTCGTCGACACCCCTCGCCTGGCGCGGGTCGTCCGTAGCGTCGTCCTGACCGTGCGTGAGCTGCAGTACGTCGAAGCCGCCCGGGCGGTCGGCGTCGGCACGCCGCGGATCCTCTTTCGCCACATCCTCCCGAACTGCCTGGCGATCCTGATCGTCCAGGGGACGTTCGTCTTCGCTCAGGCCATCCTCAGCGAGGCCGGCCTCAGCTTCCTCGGCGTCGGCACCCCGCCCGAGATCCCGAGCTGGGGCAACATGCTCGGCGAGGCCCGGGCGTATCTCGCCTCCGCCCCCTGGACGATGCTCGCCCCCGGCGCCGCGCTGATGGTCGCCGTCCTCGGCCTCAACCTCCTCGGCGACGGCATCCGCGACCTGCTCGATCCGCGCCTGCGCCGACTGTGACGCCCCATGACGTCATCGTCCTCGGCCTCGGCGGCATGGGGAGCGCCGCCGCGTATCAGCTCGCCAGTCGGGGCCGCCGCGTCCTCGGGCTCGACGCCTTCGAGCGCGGCCACGCCCGGGGCTCCTCGCACGGCCGAACCCGGATCATTCGTCAGGCGTACTACGAGGCCCCAGAGTACGTCCCGCTCGTCCAGCGCGCCTACCAGCTCTGGCGCGAGCTCGAAGTCGAGTCCGGCCGTGGCCTGCTCAGGATCACCGGCGGGCTGAACGTCGGCCGTCCCGACGGCGCGCTCGTCGCCGGCGCCCTGACCAGCGCCCGCCAGCACGGCCTCCCTTACGAGTATCTCGAGCCGACCGTCGTCGCCGAGCGCTTCCCCGCCTTTCGGTTGACCGACGATCTGGTCGCCGTCCACGAGCCCGAGGCCGGCATCCTCGAGCCCGAGGCGTGCGTCGGCGTGCACCTGGATCTGGCCGCTCGCCACGGTGCCGACCTGCGCCACGGCGAGCGGGCGCGCGGGTGGTCCGTCGATGGGAGCGGCGTGCGGGTCGATACCGACCGCGGCGCCTACACGGCCGAGCGGCTGGTGATCGCGGCCGGCCCCTGGGCCAGCGAGCTGCTGGTCGATCTCCAGTTACCCCTCGCCGTCCAGCGTGTCGTCAACATCCATTTCGAGCCGATCCGCCCGGAGCTGTTCGGCCCAGACCGCTGCCCGGTCCACATCTGGGAGATCCCCGAGGGACAGTATTACGGCATCCCGGCCCTGCCCGAGCAGGGCGTCAAGTTCGGTCGACACGATGCAGGAGAGATCTGCAACCCCCACACGATCCGCCGCGACGTCGACGCGGAGGAGATCGAGGCCCTCAGGACGGTCCTCGACCGCTACCTCCCCGGCGCCGCCGGCGACGTCAAGTGGACACTCACCTGCATGTACACCAACACCCCCGACCGCCACTTCGTGATCGATCGCCACCCCCGCCACGACCAGGTCGTCTACGCCTGCGGCTTCTCCGGCCACGGCTTCAAGTTCGCCAGCGTCGTCGGCGAAACGCTGGCCGACCTGGCCACCGACGGCGAGACCCGTCACCCGATCGCCTTCCTCTCCGCGGGCCGCCTCGACTCGTCGGTCGTCACGATCCCATAAGCCAGATGACCGATCCGCGGCGAGCCACCTCAGGTGCTCACCCCTCGTCCACCGGCCAGGTGCTCGCCGAGGTGGACTGGCTCGACGCCCATTTCGAAGCCTGCCGCCCAGAGTACGAGGCTATGCTCCGATCCGTCGGGATCGAGTCGGGCTGGCGCGTCCTCGACGCGGCCTGCGGGTCGGGCAGCTTCCTGCCGCTGGTGGCCGAGCTGGTCGGACCGACTGGCGAGGTCGCCGCCCTTGACCTTGCCCCCGAGAACGTCGCCGTCGTAGGGGAACGCCTGGTCGAGTGGGCGTTGGCCTGTTCGGCGGAGGCGCGGGTCGGGTCTTTGACCGCGCTGCCGTATCCTGACCGACACTTCGACGCAGTCTGGTGCGCGAACGTGCTGCAGTATTTCACCGCCGAGGAGACGCGGCACGTCCTGGCCGAGCTCTGCCGCGTGGTCCGTCCGGGTGGGGTGGTCGCGGTCAAGGATGTTGATGTGCAGCTCGTGCGGATCGCTCCGGCCGATCCGTTCCTCGTCTCCCATCTGTGCGACGTCAGCATCCGCGGACCCGCTGCCACTGCCCAGTCGGTCGGGTCGCTGCGCGGACGAGAGCTACGGCGCTGGCTCGAGCAGGCAGGATTGGAGGCCGTCTGGCAGCGGAGCACGCTGATCGAGCGCTGGGCGCCACTCCGTCCGGTCGAGCGACGCTTCTGGAGCGAGTGGCTCACCTATCTGGCCGGGCTGGCCGAGGCGCGCGGGGTCCTCCTGTCCGACCTGGAGACGTGGCGTGCCCTCCGCGATCCGACCGCGCCGGACTACCTGCTAGACCATCCAGAGTTCTATGGCTGTGAAGGGCAGGTCGTGGCGGTCGGGCGGGTACCATCGGGACCCGCGCAGGCCGTCGGCGAGTCCGAGCAGGGGTGAGCCCCACGCGCATCGACGCCACCTACATCCTCCCCATCCGTCGCGAGCGCCCAGACGACAGCGAGGAGCTGACTGACTACCTCGAGCAGGTCGCCGAACGCCTCGAGGTGGTCGTCGTCGACGGCTCGCCACCCGGTGTCTTCGCGGCCCACTCGGCAGGCTGGGGGTCCTTCGTCCGACATCTCCCGCCTGATCCCGATCTTTACACGCCGATGGGCAAAGTCGGCGGCGTGCTGACAGGTGTGCGGCACGCGACCCACGAGCGCCTGGTCATCGCCGACGACGACGTCCGCTACCAGCCGGCTGCTCTGGCCCGTGTCGTTGCGCTGCTTGACCGTGCCGACGTGGTCCGGCCCCAGAACTACTTCGACCCGTTGCCCTGGCATGCCCGCTGGGACACCGCCCGCATCCTCCTCAATCGTATGACCGGCGGTGATTGGCCCGGCACGCTCGCGGTCCGACGGTCAATCCTGCGTGTCACGGGCGGCTACGACGGCGGTGTCATGTTCGAGAACCTCGAGCTGGTGCGCACGGTCCGCGCCGCCGGGGGTACCGAGGTCGTACCATTCGATCTGTTCGTGCGTCGTCATCCGCCGAGCGCCCGCCATTTTTGGTCACAGCGCGTCCGCCAGGCCTACGATGAGCTGGCCCGTCCGGTCCGACTCGCCAGTTCGCTCGCGGTCCTGCCACTCGCGGCGTGGTGTATCGTCACCGGCCGCTGGGTAGCCCTCGGGTCCGCCGCCGGGGCCAGCATCGGCCTGGCCGAGCTGGGACGCAGGCGCGCTGGGGGCCGGTCGGTCTTCCCGGCGACGGCGTCGCTCCTTGCGCCGGCCTGGATTGCCGAGCGCGGCCTCTGCTCCTGGCTGGCGCTCGGCGCACGGGTCGTGCTGGGCGGCATCCCGTATCGAAGCACCATTCTGACCCGAGCGGCCACCCCGATGCGGGAGCTACGACGGCGTCATGGCACGACCCGTGCGAAGTAGGACCCGGGTGGGCCGTCGACCGGGCGCCGCGTCAGCGTTGACGCGCCATTCCGATGAGCCCGTTCGACCGGGAGATCAACCATGGCGATTCTATCCGAGCGGGTCAGGGAGTACGCTCCCAACCCGCTCGATCGGCAACCTGACAGCGGTGCGGCATGCTGTGTGGCGCTCGTCAACAATCGGCTGGTACAAGTGCTCGAGCCCAGCGAGCCCCCCTCACAGCTCGCCCAGCTCATCCACGACCAATTCCGCGCGCTCGTGCTGAGTGCGGGGTTCTCGTGCCTCGGGGCACAGGCGGCGATCCGTGCGGGTCGGTATCGGATGGGCATCTACGGCGAGCTGGGCTTGCCCGACGTCACCCGAGATCTGGCGGCCCACCTGTCCGCGTTCGTGGAGGCGGATGACCCGAGTGCGCACAGCCTTACGACCTTCGTGGCCAGCTTCTCGGGCCCGGCCCCCACTGACGAGCTGGAGTTCGAACGCCTCCTCTGGGCCCAGCTTCAGGCCCTGCACGATCAATACGGGCGTGGCCATCGCTGGGATCCGTCGGTCAGCTCCGACCCGGAGGACGCCAGCTTCTCGTTTAGCTTTGCCGGACGGGCGTTCTTCGTCGTCGGCCTGCATGCCGCCAGCTCGCGATGGGCGCGCCGATTCGCCTGGCCAACCCTGGTGTTCAACCCGCATCACCAGTTCAAGCACCTCCGCCAACAGGGCACCTTCGCGCGCCTGCAAGAGCGTATCCGCGCGCGCGAGCTGGCGCTCCAGGCGACGTTGAATGCGAACCTGAGTGAGTTCGGAGAACGTTCGGAGGCGCGGCAGTACGCCGGGCGCCCCGTCGAAGACGCCTGGCAGTGCCCGTTCCAGGCCCGGAACCCGAATCCGGAGCACCCGCTGGAATCCCTCGAGACCGCGGTCGGGTTCCCGCGTCCCCGCTAGGGTGGAGTTGGCGATGGGAAAGATTACCCGGTACCACCTCGACCCGCGGACCGGGGTCGGATTCCTGCTCGGGCGTGGCGAGGTCTTGCGCGTGATCGATCCCGAAGGCGAGCAAGTTTCAGACCTGGTTGCGTTTCGCCGTGACGATCCGACCGAGTGGCTCTCGTCCGGCCGTAGCATCGACTACAACAACACGATTTACCTGACCACGGGTCACATGCTGTATTCCAACAACAGTCAGCCGATGTTGACGATCCTCGAGGATCGTGTCGGCAAGCATGACTTTTTGCTCACGCCGTGCAGCCAGGAGATGTTCAGGCTCCTCTACAACTTGGAGGGGTACCATCCGAGCTGCTTCGGGAACCTGGTCACCAACCTCGCGCAGTACGGCATCGCGGGGCACCAGATCCCCACCACCTTCAACATCTTCATGAACGTCGACGTTGGCCCGACCGGATCGCTGACCATCGGCCCACCCCTGTCTCGGGCCGGGGACTTTATGGAGCTGCGGGCCGAGCAGGACCTGGTCGTCGGCGTCACGGCCTGTTCGGCCGAGAAGTCGAACAACAACCGCTTCAAGCCGATCGATCTCGAAGTCTACGCCTGAGCCGGCCGCCCGGCGTCGAAACCGACGCGGCAGGAAAGCGGTACGCCCTCCGACGGCGCTACGAACGGTTCGGTCGCCACGCCGTCTTCGCGGGCGAGCGGCCCCACTCCCTACAGTTGGCGGGGACTACGGTCGTCACGAATCCTGAGCCACGGCGACCGTTCCCCGTGGCACGGCGAGGGTGACGCTTGGGCAGGAGTGGCGCTCATCGAACCTGCATACCCGTTGGCGTAGGGTGCTCGGTGTGCAGCGCTGGCCGACCTGATCACCGCGCGTGCCCCCGCCCTGCACCTCGGCGCCTCCTGGGCCGCCACCTAGACGCTACCCCGCTTTATCGAGAAGATACTTGATTACAGCCTTGGCGCCGCGGACCGACCGCGCCGACGTTGGGCTGGCCTTTGCGCTTCTTTAGAGAGGTCGGCTAGCATCGTCGTATGGTGATCGGTCTGATGACTCAGGAGCAGATCGACGCCCTGGGCGCCGTCGCGGAGTGACTGGATGCTCGGGGGCTGGAGGATGAGAGCCGAATGTTGCGTGAGGTTCTGGCGCAGGTCCGGCGCACGCAGCGCGACGTGCCCGCATCGACGGCGGCGGAGATCCTCGACGTGCCGTCGGAGACGATCCGCAACTGGGTGCGCCGTGGCATCGTGTCCGGGCAATGGGATCGGGCCGGCCACTGCTATGTGAGCCTCGATGCGATCGAGCCGACGCTCCGCATGCGCCGGGTCTTGCCTGACACGCCAGCGGGAACGGTCACCGACGAGGAGATCGACGCCGAGATCGATGCCGTACGGGCCGCACGTCGGGCGCGGGCCGCCGGCGGGCGGTGACCAACACCGGCACCGAGCCGTTCGGGCACCCCAAGGGCGTAGTCGCGGTGCTCGATACCAGCGTGCTGGTCCGGGCCTGGCTGTCGCCGGCCGCGGCCCCGAATCCATCCCGACGGATCGCCGAGCTCGCCGGGGTGGCCTACGACTCGTTCACCAGTCCGGCAATCCTCGACGAGGTTGAGGAAGTGCTGGCGCAGCCCCGCTTTGGCGCCGCTCCGACACTGGTACGTCTCTGGCTCGACGTCTTCTTGCGCGCCCCTACATGGCTGCCCGCTCCTGGGACGCAAAAGCGTGATACTGTTGGCAAATCCTCCGACGTTGATAGCCGCGTTGTCAGCGTTGCCAAGATGCCCCCTCCCCATGCTGGTCACCTTCGGCATCTTCGGCCTCCTCGTGGTCATCTTGGGGTCCAGCGCGGGCCAAGGTGACCATCCGCGGCATCCCGCTCGGATGTGCCACCAGCATCAAAATCGTGGGGGCCACCCACCGCTCTCCGGCGGCTGATGTTCGTGCCCCGCCTTGGTGTATGCTGGCCCCGAGATCTCGCCGCGGCTGGAGCGGGCTGTCTCACCGCGGCCGGATGACACAGGAGGCCTGACCATGAGGCGGAAATCTCGTTCGGGGTTGACGCGCCGCGCTTTTGTGAAGCTGGCCGGCGGGGCGGTCGTGGGGCTGGGGGTGGCCTGCGCGCCGATCCAGCCGCCGGCTCAGCCGACGCAGGCCCCGGCCCCGCCCAAGCCGATCCAGCCGGCGGCTGCCGCGCCGACCACCGCGGTCAAGCCGGCGGCTCAGCCGACGGCGGCGCCCCAGCCGACCGCCGCGC
>JACCZL010000745.1 GCA_013695975.1 Chloroflexota bacterium | reverse complement strand
CGACGGTACCGGGGAAGGTGGCGATCGCCCGCTCGAGCTCCTCGCGGGAGGCCAGGTCGAGGTGGTTCGTCGGCTCGTCGAGGAGCAGGAGGTTGCAGGGGCGTAGGAGCAGCCTGGCGATGGCGAGTCGGCTCTTTTCGCCGCCGGAGAGGACTCCGACCGACTTGTGGACGTCGTCGCCCGAGAAGCAGAAGCGTCCGAGCAGGGTCCTGATCCGCTCCTCGCCCCAGCCGGCCGGGACAGCCGACCAGGCGACCTCTAGCACGGTGCGGCTGGTATCGAGCACCTCAGTCTGGTCCTGGGCGTAGTAGCCGACCTGGACGCCGAGGCCGAGGCGGACGGCGCCGCGGTCGGGACGCTCGACCTCGGCCAGGAGCTTGAGGAGGGTCGACTTGCCGGCCCCGTTGGGGCCGACCAGGGCCAGTCGCTCGCCTCGCTCGAGGGCCAGGTCGAGGCCGCCGAAGACGATGCGCTCGCCGTAGCCCTTGACGACGTCCTCGACCGTGACGACGACGCGGTGGCTGGGGCGGGTCGGCGGGAAGCGCAGCGCGATCGTCCGTGTCTCCGAGCGTGGGGCCTCGATCCGCTCGACCTTAGCGAGCTGCTTCTCGCGGCTCTTGACCTGAGTCGCCTTGCTTGACTTGGCCCGGAAGCGGTCGATGAAGACCTGCTGGCGCTGCAGCTCGCGCTGCTGGCGTTCGAAGGCGGCCTGCTGCTCCTGGCGTTGCCGCGCCTTTTCGGCGACGAAGAACGAGTAGTTGCCGTGGTACTCGACGAGCTTGCCCGCCTCGAGCTCGACGGTGCGCGCGATGCAACGGTCGAGGAAGTAGCGGTCGTGGGAGACGACGACCGCCGTCGCAGTCGAGGCGCGGAGGTAGGCCTCGAGCCACTCGGTCGCCTCGATGTCGAGGTGGTTGGTCGGCTCGTCGAGCAGCAGGACGTCGGGCGAGCGGACCAGGAGTTTGGCGAGCGCGATCCGCGTCCGCCAGCCGCCCGAGAACTCGTCGGTCCGCCTGACCCAGTCGTCCTGGTGGAAGCCCAGGCCGGCCAGCACCTTGTGGATCTCGGCCTCGACGCGGTAGCCGCCGCGGGCCTCGAAGCGGGCGAGCAGCTCGGCCTGGTGGTCGACGAGCGCTGTCAGCTCGGCCGCGGACGGCCCAGCGGCCAGGGCCGCTTCGACGTCGGCGAGCTGGCGCTGGATCTCGAGCAGGTCGGCGTGGGCCTGGAGCATCTCGTCCCAGAGGGTCCGCTCGTCGGCCACGCTGGCGTCCTGCGGCAGGTAGCCGACCTGCCAGCCCCGCGCGAGCTGGACTCGTCCACCGTCGGGCGCCTCCTCGCCGCGAACGATCTTGAGCAGCGTGGTCTTGCCGGCCCCATTGGGCCCGACCAGTGCGATCTTTTCGCCCGGCGCCACCGCGAGCGAGACTTCGTCGAGCACGCGCTGCCCGCCATACGACTTGGTGATCTCGGAGAGCCGCAACACGTTGGAATCGTACCAGGAAGGTGAGGCCACCGGGTTGCCCGCTCGGTGGCAATGGGACTAGAGTGTCCCCGCCGGTGGCCCGGCCGGGAGGCAGCATGTCCGGATACATCCTGCGTCGTGTGTTGCACCTCGGGCCGGTCCTGCTCTTTATCTCGGTCATCGTCTTCTTCGTCTTCCGGATCATCCCGGGTGACGCGGCGGTGATTCGGCTGGGGGACAACGCCGATCCCGAGGCAGTCGCGGTGCTGCGTCGGACGCTCGGCCTGGACAAGCCGCTCCCGCTGCAGTACCTCGACTGGCTCGGCAACGCCGTGCGTGGCGATCTCGGCCAGTCCTACATCAACAAGCAGTCGGTCCTCTCACTCGTCCTGGAGAAGCTCCCGGCGACGCTGGAGCTGGCCCTGCTGGGGGTGGCGCTGGCCCTGGCGATCTCGCTGCCGATCGGCATCCTGACGGCCCTGCACCGGGGGACCTGGATCGATCAGCTCGCCAGAGTACTCGCGCTGGTCGGCTTCTGCATGCCGCGCTACTGGCTGGCGGTGCTGCTGATCCTGCTGCTGGCCGTTCGGGTGCCCTGGTTTCCCGCGGCCGGCTTCGCCGACCTGACCGAGGATCCGCTGCTCAACTTGCGCCACGCGGCGCTGCCGGTCCTGTCGGTCGCGTTCACGCTGGCGGCGGTGCAGATGCGTTTCCTGCGCTCGAGCCTGCTGGACGTGATCGGCCAGGACTACGTCCGCACCGCCTACGCCAAGGGGCTGCGACATCGGGCGGTCGTGCTGCGCCACGCGCTCAAGAACACGCTGATCCCTTTCATCACGGTCGTCGGCCTGGAGCTGGGGAATCTCCTGGGCGGGCTGGTGGTCGTCGAGCAGATCTTCTCCTGGCCGGGCGTGGGCTGGCTGATGATCCAGTCGATCACCCATCGTGATTACGCGGTGGTCCAGGG
>JACCZL010000742.1 GCA_013695975.1 Chloroflexota bacterium | reverse complement strand
CCCTTTGGTGTCGTGAGTTGTGAGGCAACGTACCCTCCCCCGGTGTCCGGAGTTATGACGCAATGCGGAACCTTGACAGTTCGGGCGCTCGACGGGTATACCTCTCGACCAGTGCCCGCGTCGTCAGGGTAGATCCCAACCGCTCCCTCGGCTATTGGGGCGGTGCCCAATCTTCGAGACGGCTCGGCCGCCAGCTCGGCCTCGCCGAGCGGTGCTCAGTTCGCGCAGAGCGGCCCATGTTCGCTCTCCGCCGAATGCTTGCGCGGAGGCTCCGCGGCTTACCCGTGGTTTCCGCCTCCCCCACCGCCCCTATGGTGCCCATCGCGCGTTGTAGTGGGCAGTTTTGTGGCCCACGGTCTGCCAGGGCCACAGCGAATCACGCTTCGGGAGGACCGATGCCTGTCCTAGCGGCGGCGCTTGCCGCCGGAGCGCTGCTCTTCGGCGGCGCGACGCTCGTCTCCGCTCGCGAGGGGACCCTCGGAGGCGAAAAGATGATCTTGAGCAAGCGATCGTTCAAGGAGTACTGGGTCTCCGCCCACACTCCCACCACCCTCTGGACGCACTGGAGCACGCAGGGCGCGGCCATCAAGACCGCGCCGCAGTGGACGGTTTTCAAGGTGGTACGGCCACAGAAAGGGGAGTGGCTCCAGGTCTCGCTCCCGGATTCCGACGTCCGCGTCTGGATCTACGCCGGGCACGTCGGCCCGACTGACCCGCGCCTGGCCGCGATGATCCACCAGGGTCCACCCGCCCATGCCCGGGTGGTCTGGAAAGGCGACGCACGGATCAGCATGTACACCTGCGTCGAGCTGGGCGGCTGCAATCGCACCGCCTCGGGCATGATCGTCCAGCCGGGCATCGTGGCCGTCGACCCCCGGCTGATCCCCCTCGGCTCGAAGGTCTGGATCCAGGGGCTCGGGACGTTCGTCGCGGCCGATACCGGTTCGGCGATCAAGGGCGCTCGGGTCGACGTCTTCTCGACCAGCTACCGCGACGCCCTCCAGTGGGGCCTGCAGCAGCGGGCGGTCGTCGCCTTTCGGGACGACTGAATCGTCGGCTCCGGCATCGGTGGCGGCGGGGTTGGATCGGGTGGCTCAGGCTCCGGGCTGGGTGGCTCTGGTCCAGGCGGGTCGGGCACGTAACGCATCGAGCACCTCCTCCGTGCAGTCGCGGCTCGCGCTGGCTGGTATGATACGCCCTCCGATGCCCGGCGCTCAGGCGCTGGCCGGATGCCGAGCCGATGAGACCACCTGAGGAGATTGCCCGACTCGTCCGCGACCGCTCGCCACTCGGAGCCACCGGGACCGAGCGCGTGCTTCGGGACTTCTTCGTGCCATCGCGCGCCCTGCGGTTCGTCTGCGAGGCCCACGCCGCTGACCGTCGCGCGATCCTCGACATCGGCTGCGGCTATGGTCCGCACCTGGTCCAGTTCGGTGCTGGCAGCGCCGGCCTCGACGCGGTCGAGCAGAACGTCGCCTTTTGCCGCGCGCTGGGGCTGGAGGCCCACCTGGCCAACGTTGAGGACGGCCTGCCGGACCTCGGGCGGCGGTTCGACGGTGTGTTTTGCTCGAACCTGCTCGAGCATCTGGTCGCGCCCCACCTTTTCCTCCTCCGCCTGCACGGCCAGCTCGTCGACCAGGGCCGAGTCTTCATCCACGTCCCGACGACGCCGCCGCTGCCGATCCTCGACCGCCTGATCAAGCGCACGATCGGCCACAACGGCTACCTGGCGAGCGAGCACATCAACGCCTATACGCCACGAACGCTCCAGTTCACGCTTGAGCGGGCAGGGTTTGTTGTCGAGGACCTGGTCTTCGTCGGCGCGCGCGGGCATTGGCTCCTCCGTTGGGGCGAGCCGCTCTTCCGCGAGCTCGGGATCTCTGTCCTCGCGGTCGCTCGGCGCGATCCAGCCTTTGCCTATCCCGAGAAGCGCGTCGCCGCGTTCGCACCTCGTTTTGTCGAGGGTCAGGCGGACGCCGCCGCGGTGACGGCGATTACGGAGTGTTCCGCTGCCGGGCGGCCAGCTCGCGGCTAACCGCGGCGTCGATGCGCTCTCGGTAGATGCTCAGCGCGATCCCCTTGTCGAAGCGATGCAGCTCGTGGTGGAGGTCGAGCTGACGGAGGAAGACCTTGCGCCAGCCGTCGTCCGCCGCGACGTTCACGCCTGCGACCGGCCGCGCATGCCCGCCCTCATCGTCGGCAGTGGTGGCCGCGTCGGCGTCGCCGGACACCACCAGTCCATGCGCGACGTAGCGGGCGAAGTCGTCCTCGACGAAGCGCCTGATGTCTTCCCGCTGCTCGACGTTCGGTCTGGCTTCGGCGCGGTTCGATCGGTACCAGGCGTAGAAGCTGAGCGCGATCACGATGCTGCTGCCGCCGACAAGCAAGGCACTCCAGTTCACGCCACCAAAGGGATCGCTGTCAGGCGCGCCAGATGGCTTCGCGGCCGGCTTTGCCGCTGGGCTTGGGCTGGGCTGGGCCGCTGGCGCCACGACCGGTCCGACCTGGGCCGAGGCGCCGAGCGTCGGTACCAGCATCGTCGCCGTCACGAGCAGCCCGAAACCGAGGAGCGTTGCCTTCATGATGGTTCCCCCGAGCGTTGGGCGAACGGCGCAATCCGCGGTCCGCCGCCGTTATTCTGGTCGTCGGGGCTCGATCTGTCAATCGAGCAGCCCAGCGTCCGCTTTGCGGCCCGAGACGAAGTAACCGCTGGTGAGGCTGTCGCCCGGCAGCAGATGGCGCACGAGCGGGTCGAGTTGCCAGAGGAGGGCGCAGAGTCCGAGCGTTGGGGGGGAGACGAGGCGGTTGAGCGCGGTCGGCTCCATCACCAGGCGGACCAGGAGCACCAGCAACGTCTGAAACGCGCTGTGCTGTGGAATGATGACTGGGTCGAGCGGGGCGAACAGGCGGGTCAGGGTGTACGGCGTGAAGCGCCAGAAGTCGCTCGGCCGCTCGTGGAGCGGGAAGCAGAAACGGGTGGTCAGGACCAGCC
>JACCZL010000734.1 GCA_013695975.1 Chloroflexota bacterium | reverse complement strand
GGCCGCGGTCGCCACTCCGATAGCGCCGATCGCGGCATGGTGGAGCGGGCGCAGCAGGGGCAGCCAGCGGACGGGGGTGTTCTCGGCGGCGACGTAGGCGTAGAAGGTCGAGACGTCGGCCTCGTCGGGGATCCGGACGGCGACGTGCTGGGCGAGGGCGCTCGCACCGTCGAGTGGAAGCAGCGGCAGCCCGGCCGCTTCGGCCAGCCCGCGCCAGGTCTCCGCCAGCCGGTGCTGCTGGCGGACGGCGAGCCCCGGTTGGTCCTGATCGCCGACCAGCCGGCGGCACTGGGCGAGGGCGCGGGCCGAGTCCGGGCAGTCCTCCGACGTCAGGAGCGCGGCGACGGCTGCATGCAGATCGGGCTCATCGAACGCGAGCAGCGCTCCGGACTCAGCCGGAGCGTCGGACAGGTGGAGCCCCCAGAGCGTCATCGATTCGCCGGTCGCGGGTGGCGAGTCACCAGTCAGGAACGCCGAACCGTTCGACTCGGGACTCGGGACACGCGACTCGAGACTCCCAACCGGTATCGGCAGGCTATCGGCGTGATCGACCCAGAGCGAGATGCCCGGCAGCGCAGGTATGGTGGCCAGTCCTCCGATCCCCTCGGTCCAGGCGATCCGCACACCCGCGAGCCGGCTCGGGTCGGCGATCGGGGCCAGGTCGGGGCCGAGCTCGAGGAAGTGGGGCCGGGCGGCGTGGGCCTTCAGCGCCTGGACCAACGACTGGCCCGCGTTCGCGGGCACGCCAACGGACTCGCCGGGTTCGACGCCGGCGGCCTGAAGGAGGAGGGCACGGGCGCGGGCAACGCTTCGCACCAGCAGCACTCGCGGCCGAGCGAGCGCCACCGACCAGGCCGCGACGGCCCGCGAGGCGTCGGTCGGCGGCGCCGCGTCGTGTGCCAGGGTGAGGACGCGATCAAGGGCTGGGTGGGCCTGATAGTCTGGCTCCCGCACGGGGAGCCCGCCGCTGGCGCCGAGCGCTCAAAAGCCGCCCAGCCAGCGCTCGGCCCAGTCGGTCACTGTCGGCGTCATCCGCTCCCCTTGGGTCTCGATCCGCCCCGTGTCCGAGACGCGAACGCGGGCTGGAGGATAGCACGCATCCGTCGTCGACCGCCGTTGATCGTGGGCGCCGGCTGGCACAGACCGTGCATCGATCCTCGGTCGAGGGCTTGCAAGGCGCTCGTGGGCTCGGCGCCATCTTCGTCGTGGCCGAGGCATCGGGAGAAGGGATCTATGCTGAAGGCCCGTCGATGGGAGTGACGCGCCCACGTCGGGCAGCACAGGCGACGGACGATGCGGTGGGGCCGCTGGTTCCGCGTCCCCCCTCGTCGCGGTGCGAGGTCTGCGTCATTATCCCGGTGCGGGACGAGGCCGAAACGCTCGAGGCCGCGCTCGACGCCCTGGCCCACCAGGTCGACGTGCAGGGCCATCGCCTCGAGCGGGCGCGCTATGAGATCGTCGTCCTGGCCAACAACTGCCGCGACGATTCGGCCGGGGTTGCGCGGCGTTTCGCCGTGCGGGACCCGACGCTCGCACTGCACGTGGTCGAGCTGGCGCTGCCACCGTCTCGGGACCACGTCGGCCACGCCCGGCGGTTGCTGATGGACGAAGCGTATCACCGCCTCCGCTCGCTCGGTCGGCCAAGGGGCGTGATCGCCTCGACCGACGGCGACACTCGGGTGGCACCGGACTGGATCGCGGCGACGCTGGCGGAGGTCGCTCGGGGCGTGGACGCCGTCGGCGGGCGGATCGCGCTCGAGCCTGCCGGCCGTGCTGCGCTCGAGCTCGCGGCGCGGGCCTATCACCTCCGTGACGTCGGCTATCGGCATCTGGTCAGCGAATGGGCGACGTACCTGGACCCGGAGCCCTGGGATCCGTGGCCGCGGCACCACCAGCATTTCGGCGCGAGCCTGGCGGTGACCGCGGAGGCGTACGGTCGGGCGGGCGGCCTGCCGGCAGTGCCCGCGCTCGAGGACGTCGCACTGTACCAGGCCCTCTTGCGCGTCGATGCCCGGGTCCGGCACAGCCCGGCAGTGCGGGTGGCGACCTCCGCCCGACGGAGCAGTCAGACGG
>JACCZL010000729.1 GCA_013695975.1 Chloroflexota bacterium | reverse complement strand
GGACCAATATGGTCGAAGGCCAGATCAACCTTATCGACGCCATCGAGCGGACCATCGCGCTCACCAATCCAGACGGCAGGACCTACCGCCTGGACGACCAGGTCGCCACCCTGCTGGTCCGTCCGCGCGGCTGGCACCTGGTCGAGAAGCACGTCTTCGTCGACGGGAATCCGATCGCGGGGAGCCTCTTCGACTTCGGCCTCTACTTCTTCCACAACGCCAGGCGGCTCCTCGAGCGGGGCAGCGGGCCCTACTTCTACCTCCCCAAGCTGGAGAACCATCTCGAGGCGCGACTCTGGAACGACGTCTTCGTCTGGTCCCAGGACCGCCTCGGCATCCCGCGCGGGACGATCAAGGCGACCGTGCTGGTCGAGGTCTTCCTGGCGGCCTTCGAGATGGACGAGATCCTCTACGAGCTGCGCGAGCACAGCGGTGGGCTCAACGCCGGCCGCTGGGACTACATCTACAGTGCGATCAAGAAGCTGGGGCGCCGGCCCGATTTCGTCCTACCAGACCGGGTCCAGGTCACGATGACCGTGCCGTTCATGCGGGCCTACACCGAGCTGCTGGTGGAGACCTGTCACCGTCGCGGGGCCTTCGCGATGGGCGGCATGGCCGCCTTCATCCCGAGCCGCCGTGACCCCAAGGTCAACGAAGTGGCCCTACCGAAGGTCCGCGAGGACAAGCTCCGCGAGTCGAGCGACGGCTTCGACGGGACCTGGGTCGCCCACCCCGACCTCGTCTCGATCGCGAAGGAGGTCTTCGAGCAGGCCCTCGGCGACAAGCCGAACCAGCTCGACAGGCAGCGCCCGGAGGTCTCGGTCCGCGCCGAGCAACTGCTGGACGTCGAGTCATCCGGCGGGGAGATCACCGAGGCCGGGCTGCGCGCCAACATCAGCGTCGGCATCCAGTACATCGAGTCCTGGCTGCGCGGGGTCGGGGCGGCGGCGATCAACAATCTGATGGAAGACGCCGCCACCGCCGAGATCTCCCGCTCGCAAGTCTGGCAGTGGATCCACCACGGCTCCCGCCTGAAGGAGGGGCCGCCGGTGACTCGGGACCTCGTGTTGAAGCTCGAGGCCGAGGAGCTTGAGAAGATTCGCCGGACGCTCGGCGACGAAACCTACAACGGCGGTCGCTTCAAGGAAGCCATCGAGATCTTCGAGCAGGTCGCCCTGAGCGAGGAGTACGTCGAGTTCCTGACCCTGCCGGCCTACGACTACATCGACCTGTAGGGGCGGGGCAACCCCGCCCCTACAGGATGGCGCGAGCCCCTACGGGATGGCGCGACGACCGATCGCGCCCCCTACTCGTCCTTGATCCGCGAGCGCACCTTCTCGGCCAGCTCCGGCGAGATGTCGGTCATGTCGTGCTCGCTGGCCGCGTGCGCGCTGGCCTGCTGCATCACCTCGTCCTCCGTCTCGCCCTCCATCGTGTGTGCGCAACCGGGCACGACTTCCGCGCAATGCAATACCTTGGTCATCGGTTCCTCTCCTCTCTCGCTGCCCCGTTAGAAGTGGATGCGGACCAGGGTTCCTTCGGGCGCCCAATCGTAGACCAGCTTGGCGTTCGCGTCCGTCAAGCTGACGCAGCCGTTGCTGCCCGGCGTCCCAAACGCGGCCCGCCAGTAAGCCCCGTGGATAGTGTAGTCGCCCATGAACGCGAGCACCCACTTGACGTCCGCGATGTCGTAGGTGCGGCCGCCGGGGTTGGTCCCCCGAAAGCGTGCGATTGGCATCTTGTACTGGACCGAAAACTCGCCGAGCGGAGTGTCGGCGCCCGGCACGCCGGTCGCGACCGGTAGGGTCTGGACGGCGCGGCCCTGCTCGATCAGCGTCATGACCTGCCGGGTGACGTTGACGTCGATGATCTTGTCGACCTCGGTCGTGAACGACAGGACCGGAGCCCGCTCGAAGTAGCCACCGGAGACGGAGCGAGGACCGTCGGGTCCCGGGCGGATGCGGAACGTGACCTCGGTGTCGTAGGGCAAGCTCCGGTTCGGGATGAAGCGGACCTGCGTGTCGTCGAGCCACTCGAACCGGCCAGGGGTCGGCGGCTCGACCGAGATGGCCCCCTCGGCAACGCGGCGGTCGCGGATCGGATCGGCGAAGACGATGATCGGCCGGGTCCCGACCGAGGCGCGCGCGCCGCCGGCGGTGACGATCTCGTCGACCATCAGCTTGCGCGGCGTCACCAGGGTGATCGTGCGCGGCTCGGCCAGCGGGGCGCCGCTGGCGGTCTGGGCGCCAGAGATGGTCAGCTCGTAAGTCGTTCCCTGGTCCAGCCCCTGCAAGCGCAGCTCGGTCGCCTTCGGGTCGCCGGGCACCGGCCGCATCGCGCTCGCGACCTCCGGGCCGATCGCGTACTCGACCTTCTCGACCGGCACGTTCCAGCGAAACTGGACGGACCTGCCGACCTCGACGTCGATCGTCTCCTCGGCGTCGACAAGCCGTGGGCGAACCGGGGTGGTCGCGCGGTAGGTGGCCGGACGCTGCAGGAGCATCCCGTTGGCGCCGAGGGCGTCGGTCACCGTGACCTCGTAGGTCGTCGCCTCTTCCGGGTTTTCGATCACGACCTGGGCGGTGCGCCGATCGGCCGAGTCGATCGAGGAGCGCGTCGTGGCCGGCGGCGAAACCTGGTAGCGGAGCTCCTCGATCGGCATGCTCCAGCGAATCTGAACGGGCTCTTGCCAGCGGATCGTCTTGGCTTCAGGCTGGGGCAGCGGGCGCGGCGAGGCCGGAGTGGTGAAGCGGATCTCTTGCTCGAAAGGCGCCGGCTGGGGATAGGGGAGCGCTGCCTGAAGGGCCGACCCGCGCACGGTCAGGCGGTAGGCCGCGTCCGGTCGAAGCGTCCCGCTGGCCGGACGGACCAGCAGCTCGGTCTGACCGGGATCGCGCCCGGCCCGGAGTACCTCGACGCTGAGCGGGATCTCGCGGGTGGCGCCGCTCCGCCCGCCATCCTCGAGCGACGTCTCGACTAGCGTCGCGCTCTCGACCTGGGGCGCCCAGCCTTCAGGCACGACGCGAATCGCCGTCTCGAGCGGGACGTCGGCGGCGTCGTTGCGCACGTCCAGCCCCACGCCCGGCGGCGCCTGCCCCAGGGCCAGGTAGATCCACGTCGCGGCCGCGACGAGCCCGACCAGGGCGGTCACACCGAACCCGGCGATCGTCAGCAGCAATGGACGCCAATACCCCGCGAGGCGAATCGCCGGCAGCATCCTTGGGAACGTCCGAATCATCGCCCTCACCAAGACGAGCCGCAGCCCTAGCGGCGTCGCGTCTTCTATAACGGTCCAACGAAGCGGCATGGCGCCGGCTCCGTGGCGGCCCGATCGCGTCCGCCGATCTAACTGTAGGGCGTTGACAGGGCATCCGGCAATGGGCGTGCCGGCCGAATATAATGCACGCGGAGGATGCGCCATGGTTGTGGCACTCCAGCGAAGACGGTTCACGGCTGATGAGTTCGAGCAGATGGCCGAGGCCGGCATCCTCGGCGAGGATGAGCGCGTCGAGCTGCTCGAGGGGGAGATCGTCGCGATGAGCCCGATCGGCACGCCCCATGCCTGGTGCGTGAACCGACTGGGGCAGATCTTCGCGCGACTCGGCGACGCGGTGATCGTGAGCGTCCAGAACCCGGTGCGTTTGGATGACTGGTTTACACCCCAGCCCGACCTGGCGGTGCTCCGTCCAGACGTCTCGCAGGCGCGCCATCCGGGGCCGGCCGACGTCCTACTCGCCATCGAGGTGGCGAGCAGCTCGGTCGGCGTCGATCGCGAGATCAAGGCGCCGGCCTACGCCCGGGCCGGGGTGGTCGAGCTGTGGCTCGTCGACCTCGTGGCCGATCGGCTCGAGGTCCACCGCGATCCCTCGCCGATCGGGTATCGACTGATCCGGCTGTTCGGGCGGGATGAGCAGGTCAGCCCGCTCTTCGCTCCCGACTTCATGGTCCGGGTCGACGCGGTCCTCGGGCCGCCGAGCGACACGCCGTAGCCCACTTCGCGCTGCGCCGGTTGGATGTCCGAGCAGTATGCACGATGACAGCGCCGGCATCGCTTGCTACAATCCGCCTCAATCTTCGAGGAGGCCTGGTACGGTCACCATCGCGTTCGAGCCGACGAATGCCGCGCCGGCGACGGCTGGAGCCGCTATCTCGATCCAGGACGTCTCGATGGTCTTCGGGTCGCCCGACGAGCCGTCGGGGGTTGTCCGCGCCCTCCAGGACGTGAGCCTCGAGATCAGGTCGCGCGAGTTCGTCGCGCTGATCGGGCCGTCGGGCTGCGGCAAGAGCACCCTGCTGCGGCTGATCGGCGACCTGCTGCCCCCGAGCGCCGGCACCGTCCGCGTCAACGGCAAGACCCCGCGCCAGGCCCGTCTGGCGCGCGACTACGGGATCGTCTTCCAACAGCCGGTCCTCTACGACTGGCGGACGGTTTGCCAGAACGTCCAGCTTCCGCTCGAGGTGATGAAGGTCCCGAAGGCGGAGCGGCGCGAGCGGGCGGAGGCGCTGTTAGAGCTCGTCGGCCTGGCCGACTTCGGCGACCGCTACCCCTGGGAGCTGTCGGGGGGGATGCAGCAGCGGGTCAGCATCGCCCGGGCGCTCTCGTTTCGACCGTCGGTGCTGCTGATGGACGAGCCGTTCGGGGCGCTCGACGAGATGACCCGCGAGCGGCTCAACCGCGAGCTGCTGACCATCTGGGCCGAGACCGCGACGACCGTGGTCTTCGTTACCCACAGCATCGCCGAGGCCGTCTTCCTCTCGGATCGCGTGGTCGTGATGTCGCCGCGGCCGGGCCGGATCGAGACGGTGGTCGGGGTCGACCTGCCCCGTCCGCGTGGCCCCGAGACGCGCGAGGCGCCCCGCTTCTTCGAGCTGATCGCCGGCGTCCGCCAGAACCTCCGCGAAGTCGACCAGCACGCGGACTGAACCGGACGACGATGGACGATGCTCGACGGCGGACGAACGACAGGCGGTCGTCGATCGTCCGTCCATCGTCCTGGAGTGACCCGATCGCGGTGCTGATGGTAGCCCTGGCGCTGCTCGCGGCCTGGGAGCTGGCGGCGTGGGCCTACTTTTCGGCCAACGTCCCGCCCCAGTTTCGCGAAGGGGCGATCAGCGGCGCCGATCCG
>JACCZL010000687.1 GCA_013695975.1 Chloroflexota bacterium | reverse complement strand
CAGGAGCCGCTCCCTCACGGTCGCGGTACAGATTGCTGCCTCCACGAGCCGGACCGGCGTGAGACATGGTCTCTTGACCTCGCGAAGGGGTCCGGCAATAATGGTGGGCGTCCGCTCGCAGCGACGCGCGCGGTGGTCCGGGCGCGTCGAGTTTTCGGCGGGGAGGTGTCCTCGTGACAGCCCAGCAGCGTGCTTCGTCCGATCATCCGCTCGCGGCCCGTCTCGAGCGCCGCGCCTTCCTGGGGTTCGCCCTCCGTGCGACCGGGCTCGTCGCGGCCAGCTCGCTGCTCGCCGCGTGCGGCGGGAGCGCGGCCCCGGCTGGCGCCCCGGCCAAGCCGGCCGAGACCAAACCCGCCGACGCCAAGCCGGCCGAGACCAAGCCGGCCGTCCAGGCCCCCGCCGCGGGCGCGGCCAAGGGCGGCGGCAAGCTCGAGATGTTCTCCTGGTGGACGACTGGTGGCGAAGAGGCCGGTCTCAAGGCGATGTACGCCATCTACCAGAAGAGCCATCCGGGCGTCGAGATCATCAATCAGGCGGTCGCCGGCGCGGCCGGCGCCAACGCCAAGGCGGTGCTCAAGAGCCGGATGCAGGGCGGCGACCCGCCTGACGCGTTCCAGGTCCACATGGGCCGCGAGTTGACCGACGGCTACGTCGCCGCCAGTCAGGTCGAGCCGGTCGACGCCCTGTACAAGTCCGAGGGCTTCGAGCAGGCCTTTCCCAAGGGGGTCCTCGACATCGTCTCGGACAAGGGCCAATACTGGTCGGTGCCGGTCAACATCCACCGTGCCAACGTGCTCTGGTTCAACAAGAAGCTCTTCGCCGACAACCAGCTCCAGGCCCCCGAGACGTTCGACCAGTTCTTCGACGTCGCCGAGAAGCTCAAGGCCAAGGGGGTCACCCCGCTGGCGATGGGCGACAACAACCCCTTTGCCTCGGCCCACCTGTTCGAGACGGTCCTGCTCGGCGTCCTCGGTCCCGAGGGCTACAGCAGCCTCTGGACCGCCAAGGTGGCCTGGAGCGACGCCAAAGTCACCCAGGCGCTCGAGACCTTCAAGCGGATGCTCGGCTACGTCAACACCGACCACGCCGCGCTCACCTGGGACTCGGCCAACGACCAGCTTATCCAGGGCAAGGCCGCCATGACGATCATGGGCGACTGGGTCAACGGCGACTACACCCAGAAGAAGTTCGCCGACTACGGCTGGGCCCAGTCGCCGGGCACCAAGGGGGTCTTCGACGCCCTGTCCGACACATTCGCCATGCCGAAGGGGGCCAAGAACCGCGAGAACGCCCTCGACTGGCTGAAGCTGGCCGGTTCGGTCGAGGGGCAGGACGCCTTTAATCCGCTCAAGGGCTCGATCCCGGCCAACGTCAACGCCGGCAAGGTCCAGGGCTACAACGAGTACCTCCAGTCGACGATGAAGGACTGGACCAGCCACACGATCGTCCCGAGCGTCGTCCACGGCGCGGCGGCCAAGGACGGCTGGGCCCAGTCGTACACCGATGCGATCAACAGCTTCGTGACCCGCCAGGACGTCGCGTCGACCCAGCGGGCCCTCGCGACCGCCTGCACCGAGGCTGGGATCTGCAAGTGACGGGGAGACGGTAGACAGTAGACGGGATTCGGGAGACGGGGAGGGGGTTCGTCCCCTCGTCTCCCGTCTACCCGGTTCGTCATGCAGCAGAGTCGTCAGGAGTCCGCCGTCTCGATCGCAGTGAGTCCGCCGCGGACCAGGCGCGCCCTCGTCACGGCCGATCGGCTGATCTCGATCGCTCTGATTGCCCCGTCGGTGGTCCTGATTGCCGTCTTCGTCTACGGCTTCATCGGGCGCACCTTCTACATCTCGCTGGTCCGTTGGAACGATCTGGCGCCCGACTACACCTTCGTCGGGCTAGCCAACTACATTCGGCTGCTCGATAGCGAGCGCTTTCAGATCGACCTGCGCAACACGGTCGTCTTCACGACGACCTTCATCACCCTCTGCCTGGCCGTCGGCCTGCTCCTGGCGGTGCTGCTGGACAGCGGGATCAAGGGCGAGGCCCTCTTCCGCACGATCTACATGTTCCCCCTGGCGGTCTCGTTCATCGTCACTGGCGTCGTCTGGCGCTGGCTCGAATCGCCGAGCTCCGGCCTCAACCTCTTGTTCGACGCGGTCGGGCTCCCATTCCTGAAGAACGGCTGGTTCACCGACCCGAACATCGGGATCCTGGGAGTGGTTCTGGCGGCGTTCTGGCAGACGTCCGGCTACGTCATGGCGTTGTACCTGGCGGGCCTTCGTGGCATCCCCGATGAGTTGCGCGAGGCGGCCCGCGTCGACGGTGCGACCGAATGGCAGCTCTTCCGCCGGATCATCCTGCCCCTGCTCAACCCGATCACGCTGACCGCGGTGATCATCCTCGGGCACATCTCACTCAAGATCTTCGACCTGACGATCGCGATGACCGGGCCGGGGCCCGGCTTCGCCACCGACGTGCCGGCCCTGTTCATGTACGAGACCACCTTCTTCGGCAGCCGCTTCTCGCAGGGCGCGTCGATCGCGATGGTCCTGCTGCTGCTGGTGAGCGGGCTGATCGTCCCCTACCTGATCTACAACGCCCGCCACGAGCTCCAGCGATGAGTGCCCGAGTGGCCGGCCCGGGCCAGGCTCGCCCGCTCCGACTCGGCCGGATCGCCGTCTATACCGTCCTGGTCCTCTTCGCCCTGTTCTACCTGATGCCGATCTACGTCTTGCTGGTGACCGGACTGAAGTCCTTCGACCAGGTCAGCCTCGACCGAATGTGGAACCTGCCCCAGAGCTTCAGCCTGGACAGCTTTCGCGACGCCTGGTTCGGCAACGAGCAGACGGCAATCCGCGGGCTGGCGAACAACTTCTCCAACACCCTCCTGCTGACGGTCCCGGCCACGCTGATCTCGGCGATGCTCGGCTCGCTCAACGGCTACGTCCTGGCCAAGTGGAAGTTCCGCGGCGCCGACGTCCTGTTCCCGATCATCCTGTTCGGGATGTTCATCCCCTACCAGGCGATCCTGATCCCGCTCGTCCAGACGACCCAGGCCCTCGGGCTGTACGGTTCGATCCCCGGCCTGGTCTTCGTCCACGTCGTCTACGGCATCCCGATCACGACGCTGATCTTCCGCAACTACTACGCCGGCGTGCCGAGCGAGCTGGTCGAGGCGGCCCGGATCGACGGCGCCGGCATCCTGGGGGTCTACCGCCACGTCCTGTTGCCGCTCTCGCTGCCCGGCTTCGTCGTGG
Source organism: Chloroflexota bacterium (assembly GCA_013695975.1). Classification (GTDB taxonomy): domain Bacteria; phylum Chloroflexota; class UBA6077; order UBA6077; family JACCZL01; genus JACCZL01. The sequence goes on along the minus strand of JACCZL010000687.1, from coordinate 915 downwards.
TCGCGATCTGGCAGTTCACCTCGATCTGGAACGAGTTCCTCTTCGCGATCGTCCTGACCAGCAACCCCGCCGTCCAACCGATCATGGTCGCGCTCAACAACCTGGCCGGCAGCTACAGCGTCCAGTGGAACGTCCAGATGGCCGGTGCCCTGATGGCAGCCCTGCCGACGTTACTGGTCTACATCCTGCTCGGCCGCTACTTCCTTCGTGGCCTGCTGGCCGGCTCCCTCAAAGGCTGACCCGCCTCCACTTTGACCTGAGGTCGGCTGACCATCTAAGCTTTGGGCATCGGATGCGTCATGTCCCGCGCTCGGGAGCTGTGGGCCGGCGCCGATGAGCGACACCACTGGCGTCATCGCTTGACCGCCGTTTGAGCACCGTCCACATGAGCACCTCTCGACCGCCCCTCCCCACCTTTGTGAAGCCGCCGATCTCGGGCGCGGACGAGCCGCCATGGCTCCGTCAGGTCGTCTCGGACGTTCAGCACCTGCTGCAACTATCGCCGGGTTGGGACTCGTATGGAGCAATGCCGATCGATCGGCGCGCGGCTGCAACGGCTTTCACGTTGCTCTTCGAGGTCATGCACCGTGATGCGCCGGGGCCGTCCGTGGCCCCACTTTCGGACAGCGGCATCCAGCTCGACTGGCATACTCGTGGAATCGACGTGGAACTGGTGATCTCACCTCTGGGGCATGCGAGCATCTGGTGCCGCGATCGACGGACGGGCACCGAGTGGGAGGGGGACCCGGGCCGGGATCCGGCGACGTTAGTGCTCGGGCAAGAATAAGGTTCACAGATGATCGGTCAGGCGCGGGGTGACGGTGTAGTTCGATTCGCCATGGAACGCATGTGGCGTCAACTGGACGCGCGCGAGTTCCTCGTCTGAGACCTTCACCGTGGTCGGATACGCGCCTG
>JACCZL010000673.1 GCA_013695975.1 Chloroflexota bacterium | reverse complement strand
AACGGCGAGGCGGGCGTCGGGTTGGCCGAGATTCACGGCGACGCTCAAGAAGGCGTCCTCGCAGATGGCGTGCTCGACGTCGTCGAGGAAGGCTACGGCTTCCTGCGGCAGGAGCGTTTCCTCCCGGGCAAGCGGGATGTGTACGTCTCGCAGTCCCAGATACGTCGATTTGGGCTGCGGACGGGTGATTGGGTCAGCGGCTGGGTCAGGCCGCCGCGGGATTCCGAAAAGTACTTCGGACTGCTCCGGATCGACGCGGTGAACGCACAAGGGCCGGAGCATGCCAAGAACCGAGCCCAATTCGATGCGCTGACACCGATCTTCCCGCGCGAGCAGCTTATGCTGGAATGCGACTCGGCGTCGCTGACGCAACGGCTGGTCGATCTGATCGCCCCGATCGGCAAGGGCCAGCGCGGGCTCATCGTCTCGCCCCCAAAGGCCGGCAAGACGACGATCCTCAAGCAGATTGCCAATGGCGTGACGACCAACCATCCAGAGGTCCACCTGATGGCGCTGCTGGTCGGTGAGCGGCCTGAGGAAGTGACCGATTTCAAGCGGTCGGTGCAGGCGGAGGTAGTTTCCTCGACCTTTGACGAGCCGGTCGAAGACCACACCCGAGTGGCCGAGATGGCGCTCCAGCGTGCCAAGCGGCTGGTCGAAGCCGGCCGCGACGTCGTGATCTTGCTCGATTCGATTACGCGGCTCACGCGCGCGTACAACCTGGCAGTGCCGCCGAGTGGTCGGACCTTGTCTGGGGGGATTGACCCCGCGGCCCTGTACCCGCCGAAGCGATTCTTCGGGGCCGCCCGCAAGATCGAGGAGGGCGGGAGCCTGACGATCATGGCCACGTGCCTCGTGGACACTGGATCGCGGATGGACGACGTCATCTATGAGGAGTTCAAGGGGACCGGCAACATGGAGCTGCACCTCGACCGGAAGCTTGCTGAGAAGCGGGTGTTTCCGGCTGTCGACGTTGTGCGCTCGGGCACCCGCCGCGAGGAGCTGCTGCTGGACGAGGCGACGCTGCGGATGGTCTGGACGCTCCGACGCATGCTGGCGCAGATTGGCACCCCTGACGGTGTCGAGCTGGTCCTCACTCGGCTGAGCAAGACCCGGAGCAATCGGGAGTTCCTCGCGACGCTGGTCAAGAGCGACGTCTAGGTCGGCCTTGTGGCAGCGCCCACGGCGCCAGAGCGACGCCATCGCGGCCGGGGGTCGCGGACCTATCTGGCGAGGCCGGTCGCCCCTCGGCTGGTGGGTCAGGGCAGGTAAGCGAGCGGGTCCTGGAGTATGCCATTCTGGCGGAGCTCGAGGTGGAGGTGGGGACCAGTGCTGAAGCCGGTGCTGCCAACAAAGCCGATCCTCTCGCCTCGTGCCACCCACTGACCCTCGTCGACGTCGTAGTCGGAAAGGTGGGCATAGAGCGAGGTGAAGGCATTGCCATGGTCGACGACGATATGCCAGCCGTAGGCGTTATCGAGGGCGACGGTGCGGACGCGGCCCTCCTCGACTGCGCGGACTGGACTGCCCCAGACATTCGCGATGTCGAGCCCGGCGTGGCCGTGTGGCGAGAGTGGGTCGATCTCGGCAAAGTAGGTCGTGATCTCGCCCTGCAAGGGCCAGCGAAACTGGAATAAGGGGCGTGTCAGGTCGGGTGGCAGTCGGGCCGCAAGCTCGAGGACTCGAGGCTGATTCGACTCGAGCGCATCTGCCAATACGAGCGCTGCCGCCGGATCATCCATCGCCGCCTCGACGAGCCAGGCCGCGCCGCCGTCGGTGGTTGGCTCTTCGGTGCGGTCGCTGGGATGAGGCAGCGAAGCCCGTGGACTCGGCCAGCCCGGGAACCGCTCTAGTATGGGTGCAAGCGTTTGGGCCGAAAGGGTCAACCAGGGCTCGGTGCTGAGCTCTGCCGTGAGGGCTCGTTCACCCGGGCGGCGTTCGAGGTCAACCGACTGCGCGAGTGAGCTCGGTCCGCCTACGACCGCGAGGGCCGGGGGCTCAATTCCCCTCCCGACGACTGGGTTGTGCTCGCTCGTGGCCCGTTCTGGCGGGGTGACCAGAGCGAGCGCCGTGGCAACTGCCGACAAGACGGTAACGGTGGTGTGGCGCGCGAAGCGCGTCGCCGCTCCGTACTGAGGTCCGGTCATGCCCGCGAGCGAGGCTCCGAGCGAGCGCCGCCGAAGACTCGCTTGCCACCAGCGCGGGCTCCCGAGGTTGGTGTGCCAGACGCATCGAGATGGCGTTCGCGGGCCCATCCGGTGGCGCCGCCATCCGCGCTGAGCTGGTACCAATCGTGATCGCCGTCGGAAACTGGTCCGGTCATGATCTGAACCCGTGTGCCGTCGTCGAGCACCGCCACGACGCGGTAGCTGACGCCCGGTCCCGACCGTAAGCGGAGGCCATTGCTGTTCGTCTCAGTCACGACTGCCGTGTCACCGGCTCGCAGCTCGTCGTCGGCGTAGCTGGAGCTTGGAGCCGCGGCGAACGCCGCGAGCGCGGCGACGAAGGCCAGCGCCAGAGTGGCTGCCCTCAAACCGCGCCGCTCCCGATTCGCCGCCCGGCGGTCGGACGCCGCGCCGAAGGCGGATTCGGGGTCGAGCCGGTCGAGGGAGCGTGACGCGGTCTTAGCATGTCGCGCGGAGTCTACAACCATCCCGAAACTTGTGTCAAGGTCGGGCCGGGCGTCGTGGAACTCGGGCGCCGTTGGAACTCGGGCGCTGACGGTGGAGGGGGTGTATGATATCCGCGGAGCGGTCCACGGGGTTGGGCCGCGTCACCATCGGGCGACTATGCGAGCGTTAGAGAAGCGGCGGAGGCGGAGCTCGGCGGTGGCCACGGACTGGTGGGCCATCGTTGCTGCGCCTGCACGGGTGGCGTTGGACCCCAGGATGGCGCCTAGGGGCACGTGGCGTGCGACGCTCCGTGGTCCATCGGCCTCACGGCTCGCCACCTTCCCTCCTGAAGGCGTCCATCCATGAATCGTCAGGCGCCCCAGTCGGTCCGTCCGCTGCTCGTGGTAGTGCTCGTCGCGGCGATGGTCACATCACTGGTGACCGCACTCCGGTCGGGCGTCCTTCGCGTGGCGCTCACGTGGCCGGAAGACCAGCCGGCCTTGCCACTCCTGGCAGCGGCGGGCTGCGTCGCGATGTTGCTGCTGGCTCTCTATCTCCTGTTGAGTCGCCGGCGTTCGCCAGCCCGCTCGAGTGAGACGCCGGCCACGGGTGGACCGCGCTCGGCGAGCCGCCCAGGTCGGATCGGTCTCGTGGTCGAGCGCCCGCCAACGCGGTTCTCGGATGTTGCCGGCGCCGAGGAGGCCAAGGAGGAGCTGTCCGAGATCGTCGACTTCCTGCGCCAGCCTGAGCGCTATACGGCAGTTGGCGCGAGGATTCCGCGCGGCGTCCTGCTGGTGGGTCCCCCTGGCAACGGCAAGACTCTGCTGGCGCGCGCGGTGGCTGGCGAGGCCGGCGTCCCCTTCTTGCGAGCCTCCGGCTCCGACTTCGTCGAGATGTACGTGGGGGTCGGCGCTTCGAGGGTGCGAGAGCTGTTCAAGTCGGCTCGGGAGCAGGGGCGGAGCATCCTGTTCATCGACGAGATCGACGCCGTCGGGCGCAAGCGGGGCGGTCCGAGTGGGCATGCCCACGAGGAGCGCGAGCAAACGCTGAACCAGCTCCTGGTCGAGATGGACGGCTTCGATCTCCGCTCGCGGGTGATCGTCCTGGCCGCGACGAACCGGCCGGACGTGCTCGACCCCGCGCTCTTGCGACCGGGGCGGTTTGACCGGCAGGTGCAGCTCTACCCACCGGACGCAGCGGCGCGGCGGCAGATCCTGCTCCTGCATGCGCGCGGCAAGCCACTGGCCGAGGGAGCGGGGATTGAAGGGATGGTTGGCTCGACGTCCGGGCTCTCGGGGGCCGATCTCGAAAACCTGTTGAACGAGGCGGCGATCCTGACGGCGCGCGACGGTCGCGATCGGCTCGAGCAGCATGATCTCGAAGAGGCGCTTGACCGCGTCATGGCCGGGCCACGCCGCAAGGGGCGTGCCCTCTCGGATGTGGAGCGACGGATTACGGCGTACCACGAGCTGGGGCATGCCCTCGTCGCTCACTTGTTGCCGGACGCCGATCCCGTCCAAAAGGTCACGATCGTTTCGCGCGGACAGATGGGTGGTTACACGCGGATGACGCCGGCCGAGGACCGCCGCATGTGGTCGCTACCGCAGTTTGAAGCGGCGATGGCCGCGGCCCTCGGCGGGCACGTCGCCGAAGCGCTGATCTTTGGCAAGGTCACGACTGGCGCCTCGAATGACCTGCGAAAAGCGGCCGCGATCGCGCGGGCGATGGTGTGTGAGTACGGGATGAGCCCGCGCCTGGGGGCGCTGGCGGTTGGCGGGGACGAGGAGGGGCGCTTTTACCGACCGTACGGCGAGCACCTCGCGGAGCGGATCGACACCGAGATTCACCGTCTGGTTGGCGAGGCGCGAACGCTAGCCGAAGCCCTGCTGAGCACACGCGTCGTCGCGATGCACACCGCCGCCGAGCGGCTGTTGGAGGTCGAGACGCTCGACGCGAGCCAGGTCGCGAGTCTCTTTGGGCCGCGGCTGGCCGCAACTCCGCCCATCTTTGGCGAGGGTCCTGCCGGTCGAGGAGCTCAGCCCACGCCGACGTCTGGAGCTGAGGCTGCCCCGCGAGCGATGCGCCGGGCCTGGCGTCCGTCGCTGGCGGTGCTACCGTTTACCCTGCATCTCCGCTGGCGGCGTCCACGCAGGAAGTCGTCTCGCCAGGAGCTGGCCGAAGCGTAGTCTAAGCGCGGCTCGCGGGCTATCGGTTGAGCCCGCGAAGCGATTCCCAGTCACCAATCGTCTCGTTGGCGCGGGGGCTCGCCGCTGCGCATTTCGCTGCACGGCGCACACGGGCAGATCGCTCGGAGCATGCGGAAGGTGTAGATCCCGAGATCGTGCCCATCACCCCAGACTGGCGTCAGCGCATAGCGTCCGGTCAGGTTGACGTCGACCATGTCGGTCTGGCCTGGACGGAACATCGGCAGTGCGCTGAGCTGGCCTGGTTTCCCGGCCTCTTCGCTGCAGTTGGCGCACGGGCAGTGGCCGCGGAGGAAATCCCAGATGAAGCTGGATTCGTGCTCGTCCTGCCAGCGGACCAGCAAGGATCGGTGGTCGCGGTCCAGCTCGATGTGGACCGGTGTCGTCGGCGAGGGTGATCGAAGCACGTGTAGATTGTACGGTGTGGCGGGCGCGCGTGGGGACCGAGTGGCGCGACTGTTGGTCAGTGGGTGTGAGGGGCGGGGGACGCCCGCCGCACGAGGCTGGCGCGGAGGGTCTGCTACAGTGTCGATGGCGGCCTGTACGGCACGCGGAAGGATTCTCGGAAGGCACGACCATGGCGAACCGGCTGGCTCAGGAAACGAGTCCGTACCTCCTCCAGCATGCTGACAATCCGGTCGACTGGTACCCGTGGGGGGAGGAGGCGCTGACTCGGGCGCAAGCGGAAGATAGACCGATGCTCCTATCGATCGGGTATTCGGCTTGCCACTGGTGCCATGTGATGGAGCACGAGTCGTTCGAAAACCCGGCCATCGCTCGGCTCATGAACGAGCACTTCGTGTGCATCAAGGTGGATCGAGAGGAGCGGCCTGACCTCGACTCGATCTACATGTCGGCGGTGCAGGCCCTGACCGGGCACGGCGGTTGGCCGATGACGGTCTTTCTGACACCCGACGGCGCCCCGTTCTACGGCGGGACCTACTTTCCGCCGGAGGACCGCGGCCAGATGCCGGGATTTCCGCGGGTTCTGCTGGGCATTGCCGACGCGTATCGGACACGCCGCGACGACGTCGGCAAGAGCGCCGAGCAGCTTCGGGCTATGCTCCAACACCGGATCAGTCCCGCGGTGGCCGAACAGCTCGAGCCGGCACTGCTCGACCGCGCGGCGCGGGCGCTCGTGCCCCAGTTCGACATGCGCGAGGGGGGGCTGGGCGGGGCTCCCAAGTTTCCGCAGCCCATGGCGCTCGAATTCCTGCTCAGGGCAAACTACCGCGACGGCAGCCCGGAGGCGCTCGCGGCGGTCGAGCTGACCCTCACCAAGATGGCAGAAGGCGGGATCTACGATCAGCTTGGCGGGGGATTCCACCGCTACTCGGTAGACGCGGTGTGGCTGGTCCCCCACTTCGAGAAGATGCTCTACGACAACGCCCTGCTGGTGCGTGTTTACCTCCAGGCCTATCAGGTCACCCGTCGGCCACTGTACCGTCGAGTCGTCGAAGAGACGCTCGAGTACGTCCGACGCGAGATGACTGATCCTCTCGGGGGCTTTTACTCTACCCAGGACGCCGATAGCGAAGGTGAAGAGGGTAAGTTCTTCGTCTGGACGCGGGCGGAGGTCGACGGGATCCTGGGTCCGGACGACGCACCGTTGTTCTGTGACTACTTCGACATCACCGAGCGCGGAAACTTCGAGCATCGCAACATCCTGCGCGTGACGAGCACCGCCGAAGCTGTCGCAGCGAGGCACGGTCTGCCGCCGGAGCAGGTGCGGTCTCGGCTCGAGCGGGGGCGCCAGGCGCTGTTCGCGGCGCGCGAAGGGCGGGTCAAACCCGCTCGTGACGACAAGGTGTTGACGGCCTGGAACGGGCTCATGCTGCGCGCCTTCGCCGAGGCCGCGGTCGCCCTGGACCGCGTCGACTACCGCGAGGTCGCCGTGACGAACGCGGAATTCGTCACTCAGAACCTCCGGTCCGACGGCAAGCTGCTCCGCACCTGGAAAGACGGCCGCGCCAAGCTCAATGGGTACCTCGAGGATTACGCCTGCTACGCCGATGGGCTGGTTTCGCTGTACGAGGCGACCTTCGATCCCCGCTGGCTGGCTGAGGCCCGCACGATCGCCGACGTCTTGCTCGAGCAGTTCGAAGACGAGGCGCAGGGCGGGTTCTTCGATACCGGCAAGGACCACGAACGGCTCGTGAGTCGCCCGAAGGACGTGTTCGACAACGCGACGCCTTCCGGTAACTCGGTGGCGGCGGAGGGGCTGCTCCGGCTCGCGCTGCTGACCGGCGACGAGCGCTATCGGGCGGCGGCAGAGCGTGTGCTACGGCTGCTCGGCGGCGTGGCGACCGAACACCCGGCGGCGTTCGGGCGGCTGCTCTGCGGGCTAGACTTCTATCTCGGCAGTCCCAAGGAGATCGCGGTGATCGGCAACCTCGACTCGCCGGATGCCCGAGCTCTGCTGA
>JACCZL010000669.1 GCA_013695975.1 Chloroflexota bacterium | reverse complement strand
AGCCGATGCTGAGGCAGGTCGTCGGCTGGGGCGCTCCGGCCATCGCCCTGGTGGGGCTGTTCGCGGTCCAGCTCGTCAGCGGTCCAGTCGTCGGGGCCTCGGCCACCTCGCGTTCGAGCCGCGCTGTCTCCTGCCCGACATCGAACAGCCCCTCGACCGGTAGATACGCCTGGACCCCGCCGGCGACGACGCTGAGGGCGCGGGCGGGCGGCGCCTCGAGCCGCTCGCTCATGTCGAGCGGGTCGAGTCGTCCCAGGACACGGACGATCGAGACGTGCTCACGCAACAGGTCAGCCCGATCGCCGGCCTCGATGACGGCCGGCGTGTGTTGGGTGCCAACACGATAGTCGGTCTTGAGGCGCCGGACGCCCTGGACCAGCTCGATCACGTCGGCGAAGGCGTCCTCGGCGGCGGTATCGCGTCGGCCGGCCTCGGGCCAGGCACTGACCATAATCGACGTCCGCCGGGACGGCGCGCCGCCATCGGGCGCGACCTCGGCGTCCCGGGCAAAGCTCTGCCACAGCTCCTCGGTCACGAACGGCGCGAAGGGGTGGAGCAGGAGCAGCATTCGCTCGAAGACGTCGGTCAGCGTGGCGCGGGTCGCCTGGCGCTGCTGCTCGGTCGTCGCCTCACGGAGCTGGACCTTGGCGACTTCGAGGTACCAGTCGCAGAATTCCTCCCAGACGAAATCCTGGATCACCCGCGCAGCCTCGCCGAACTGAAACTCCTGGAACAGTCGACTGGTCTCGGCCGTGACCCATTCGGCGCGGCTGCGGATCCAGCGGTCGGCGAGGCTCAGCGGCGGATTCTCGCCTCCGGACAAGTTCTGGCCTGGGGAGTAGCCCTCACCCCCAACCGAGCTGTTCGCCAGGATGAAGCGGCCCGCGTTCCAGAGCTTGTTGACGAAGTTGCGCTGGGCCTCGAACTTCGCCTCCGAGATCGCGATGTCGTTGCCGGGGGTCGTGCCGACGACCAGTCCGAGCCGCAGGGCGTCGGTCCCGTAACGCTCCATCAGGTCGAGCGGGTCTTTGACGTTGCCCTTGAGCTTGCTCATCTTCTGACCGTCGACGCGGACCATGCCGTGGAGGTAGACCTCGCGGAACGGGACCTCGCCGGTCAGCGCCAACCCCTGCATGATCATCCGGGCGACCCAGAAGAAGATGATGTCGTACCCGGTCTCCATGACGGTCGTGGGGTAGAACGTGCGGAGGTCGTCGGTGTCGTCGGGCCAGCCGAGCGTCGAGAACGGCCAGAGCCCCGAGGAGAACCAGGTATCCAGGATGTCTGGATCCTGGGTCAGCGTGACGCCCGGGTAGTCGGCCGGATCGGGGTCCTCGACCGAGACGATCGGCGGGCCGCCGTCGCTCCGATACCAGACCGGGATGCGGTGGCCCCACCAGAGCTGGCGACTGATGCACCAGTCACGAATGTTCTCCAGCCAGTTGTAGTAGATCTTGGCGAACCGTTCCGGAACGAATCGGATGCGGCCGTCGCGGACCGCCTCGAGGGCCGGCTCGGCGAGCGGCTTGATCCGGACGTACCACTGCTCGGACACGATCGGCTCGACGACCGTGCCGGAGCGCTGGCAGTGGCCGACGGCATGGCGATGCGGGACGGTCTTCACGAGCTGCCCGTTCGCCTCGATCTCCTCGAGCAGCTTGCGCCGGGCCTCGAGGGCGGGCATGCCGGTGTAAGCCCCGGCCTGGGCGTTCATCGTCCCGTCGAGATTCATCGCCACGATCGTGGGCAGTCCCTGGCGCTCGCCGATCTCGAAGTCGGTCGGGTCGTGGCCGGGGGTGACCTTGACGGCGCCCGTGCCGAAGGCCGGGTCGACCGCGTCGTCGGCGACGATCTGGACCTCGCGTTTGACGTGCGGCACGATCGCGCGGCGCCCGACGAGCGCCTTGTAGCGGGGGTCCTCGGGGTGGATCGCGACTGCCGTATCGGCCAGGATCGTCTCGGGCCGGGTGGTGGCGATCTCGATGTACTCGGGGGCGTCGGCAGGGCGCACGCCATGCGCCCCTACAGGAGCGTCGGCCGGGCGCACGCCGTGCGCCCCTACGGGAGCCGCGGGGACGAGGGGGTAGCGGACGTAGGACAGCTCGCCCTCGACTTCCCGATGCTCGACCTCGAGGTCAGAGAGCGCGGTCATGCAGACCGGGCACCAGTTGGTGATGCGGTTGCCCCGATAGATCAGGCCCTGCTCGTACAGCCGGACGAACGCCGTGCGGACCGCGCGCGAGGGCCCGGGATCCATCGTGAAGC
>JACCZL010000664.1 GCA_013695975.1 Chloroflexota bacterium | reverse complement strand
AATCGCGTCCGCCCTCCCTGGTAGAACGCCTGTTCTGTCAAACCGGAGACCGCTCCGAAACCGCTACGCTCGTCGGGGCACGCGCGTTCCCATCCGCACCGCGACCGTGAGGGAGCGGCCCGGGCTTACCCAGCCAGTGTGCATTGTGAGCCCGGGCCGCTCCCTCACGGTCGCGGTGCAGATGCGGTCGACGAACGGTGCGCTACTCGAACGGGATGTCGAGATCGCGGGCGACCTCGAGAAACTCGTGGCGGACCCCTTCAGGGATCGGGATACCTTCCTGGAGGCGGCGGGTCCGCTTGCCGGCCTCGATCTCACCAGGGATGAAGATGCCGCTCGCGCCTGCCGCGAGCGGGGTGGCCTTGATCTCCTGAACCATTTGGGCCAGGCGCGACTTGAACTCGCCGATCGGGACCATCCGCCCGACGTCGATCGCGCCGAGCAGGTGACCGATGTCCTGAGGGCGCTCGAACTGTCCGTACAGCGGGCCCAGGTGCGGCCCGAACGCCGCGCCGGTCAGGCAGCCACACAGGATGTCGATCATCATCGACAACACGTAGCCTTTGTAGCCGGCCATCGGCATGACCGTTCCCTCGACCGCCGCTTGCGGATCCGTCGTCGGGCGGCCCTCCTTGTCGAGCGCCCAGCCCTCGGGGATCCGTTCGTCGCCGCGGGTGACCGCCAGCAAGATGTGCCCGCGCGCGGCCACGCTCGTGGCCATGTCGAAGACGACTGGCTCTTCCTCACCCGGGACGGCAAAGGAGATCGGGTTAGTCGACATGTAGGCCTTTGAGCCGCCCCAGGGGGCCATCGCAGCCGGACCGTTGGTCATGCCGATGCCGACCATGTCGCGGGCGGCCGCCATCAGGGTAAAGTAGGCTGTCGCCCCGAAGTGGTTGCTGTGACGCACCCCCGCCCAGCAGGCGCCGTGCTGACCGGCCCGCCGGATCGCCTCCTGCATCGCCCAGGTCGCCACCACCGCCCCGAGTCCGTTGTCACCGTCCACGAGGATCGCCGAGGAGGATTCGCTCGCGATGGTGATGTTGGGGTGGGCGTTGACGATCCCGGCCCGCAGGCGTTTGATGTAGATCGCCAGCAGCCGGGTGATCCCATGGGTGTCGACGCCGCGGAGATTCGCCTCGATCAAGTTGTCGGTGACCACCGCCGCGTCGTCGTCGGGCAGGCCCGCCTTGACGAACGCCTGCTGGGTGAACTCGCGCAGCACCTCGACGGGGTAGAGTGTCCCCTGGTCATCGCCGGCCATCGGCCTACCTCCTCCACGGCGAGCGGACCCGGCCTTTCCGGCGTTCGGCCCGACGCCTAGTGATGGGCACTTCTTCTCGCAGCCCACAGTGTGACACCCATCCGCGGAGGTCGCAACTCCGGCACCGTGTTTCCACGCTGCCGCTCGAGGCGACGTAGCCTGCCGCGGTCTATCGCGGCCCCCTCTCGCGAGCGGTCGCGTCAGAGACCTCCGTGGGACTGCTCATCGACCGCGTCCGGGCGCGGGGCAGTCGTCGGGTCGCGCTGCTACCTCGATCGCCGGGCCCAGAAGGAGAAGCGGGAGCCTGAGCGCCGGTATCCGACTGAGGAACCGGTAGAGGAGCGCCAGGCGCCACTCGCCGGCCGCCAGCCCCTCGAGCTCCGCCGACGCGACCCGCGATAGCAGGCGCCGGCTGATTCGGAGCCCCGCTCCGCGGAGGAGACGATCGAGCTCGGGCGGCGAGACGAGCCGGATCAGGCGGTACGGCACCCCGCGGACCAGGCGAACGTAGCGGTTCATCCACCGCCGCGGCAGGAAGCCAACCCCCCAGACCCTTGCATGGGGCTCGCCCAGCAGGCTCCAGCGGTTCTGGGTCACCAGGAGCAGCAGCCCGGCCGGCCGGAGCGCTCGACGGATCTCGCCCAGCAGTCTCGCCTGCGCCTGGCTGTGCTCGAGCACGTCGCTGGCGACCACGACGTCGAACGTGCCGTCCGCGAAGGGGAGCTGCTCCGCGCAGGCACAGACCAGCATCGCGTTGCGTACCCCCGCCTCCTCCAGTTGCCGACGAGCCACGATCAGCCACCGCGCGGCGATGTCCACTCCGACGACCGCGCCGGCCTGCTCGGCGCCAGCTACGACCAGGCCGCCGGTTCCGCACCCGAGGTCGAGGACGACGTCCGCCGGACCGAGCGGCGCACCGCGAACCTCCGCGACGCGGCCCAGACGGGTCCGCCCGCGCGCCACGCCGACCAGGGCGTACCGCACGAATCGCGACGCCAGTGCCGCGGGCGTGTCCGGGCTCAGCCGCCAATAGTGCTCCAGCATCGCTCGGAAGCCACCACTGCCGGTTGCACGCAGCACCCGCATCGCCCTTGCCCAGTCATCCTCGACCGCGAGATGGCGGTCGGGCCACACCCGGAAGTCAGGAATCCCCAGGCGAATCGGGTAGATCCGCGCGCAGGCCGAGCAGCGATAAGCCGCCGGCTCCGCTCGTCGCTCGACCGGACCCTTGCAACGGGGGCAACGGAACGGGGGTAGGGCGGCTTCGTCGGACATCATGGTACGTCGCACCCGGCGGGGGAACCACCGAGCTGGCGGCTGACGGTCCCCCCGGCGGTGCGCCGGCGGGATACTACTGACCCGCCCCGGCATGTCGTAACCCTACCAGAACGTGACGTATACTTCGAGCCCGCGCTCACCCGCCACTAGCTCGGGTCCCGAGCGGTTTGCGGACGGAAAGCGGTCTGAAGGATGCGCGTCGTCCGGATGGCGTCGGCGCCACGGCAGAGGGAGACACCGCCATGCAAGTCGTCGACCGTCTCGCACGGCACGCTCGAATCACCTTGCAGAACTACCAGGAGCTCCCAAGCCCACCGTTCCTCGTCCTGTTCATTAACTCGATCTGCAATATGAAGTGTGAGCACTGCTTCTATTGGCGGAGTCTCAATGGTAAAGATGACCTGACGAAGGAAGAGATCTTCGAGTTGTCCCGCTCGCTTGGTCACGTCGAGAATCTGAATCTCTCCGGTGGCGAGCCGTTCCTGCGGCCGGAGTTCGCCGAGATTTGCCGCCAGTTCATCCGGCACAACCGAGTGCGCCAGATTTACGTCCCGACCAACGGCTACTTCACCGAGCGGACGGTGCGGCAGGTGAGCGCGACGCTCGAGGAGACGGAGCTCGACCTGTTCGCCGTCGAGATCTCGCTCGACGGCATGCCGGAGTTCCACGACAAGTTCCGCGTCACACGCAGCGCCTTCGAGAAGGCCATGCAGACCTATGACGCCCTCGCCGAGCTCCAGCAGCGCGACCCACGGCTGCGGATCCACGCGATCTCGACGGCCACCGATACGAACGTGGACGAGATCAAGCGCCTGACCACCTACCTGTTCGACCGGTGCCCGAAGATGGACCACCACAACCTGGCGATCATCCGCGGCGACCGCAAGAATCCGTCGCTGCTCACGCCGGACCCGCGGCAGTACCGCGAGCTGTACGAGTACATCCGACGCCTGTGGGCGCCCCGCGAAGCCGGCCGCTACGGCGGCCTAGTCGAGCCGATGCTGCAGTGGGCTAAGCTCCGGACGCTCACCGAACAGACGCAGGTGATCCCCTGCCGGGCCGGCAAGATCAGCGCCGTCGTCTACGCCAATGGGGATGTTGGCGTCTGTGAGATGCACACGCCGCTAGGCAACCTGCGCCAGAGCTCCTTCTGGGAGATCTGGGACTCCGACGCGGCCCGGAGGCTGCGGGCATCCATCTGCAACAAGGACTGTCACTGCACGACCGAGGTCTTCATGTGGTCCAGCATCGTCTACCAGCCGCTGAGTCTGGCTCGGGCGATGCTCGGCGCTAAGGCCTGGCAGAAGGTCGAGCCACTGGGCCCCGAAGAAAGGGTCGACCTAGCCCTCGGCGACCCGACGCCCGACGCCACGCCGGCGCGCGAGCGCCTCATCGACATCGACATGCCCGGACGGGGGGCAGCCCCGTAGGGTGGCCGTCGCGCCCGAACAGCCGGTCCTGAGCGTGGTCGTCGCGGCCACGGACGGGCCCGCTGCCCTGCGCCGGCTGCTCGCGGACTTGGCCGCTCAGCGCGACGCGCCGGCGCCGGAAGTGATCGTCGTCGACGGGACCGGTCGGATCGCTTCGGAAGATCTGACCGGCCTGCCTCGGGGCACCGAGGCGCGCCTGTTCGCGGCCGCGGGCGCGGACGTGGTCGTGCTGCGGGCAGTCGGCGCGCGGGCCGCCCGTGGGGAGCTGCTCGCCCTGACCGAGGATCACTGCAGGCTCCCGGCAGATTGGTGCGCCATGCTGCTTCGGGCCCGAGCGGCCGGCCACCGCGCGTTCGGCGGGCCCATCGACAATGGCTCCTTCCGGGCCTCGCCGGACTGGGCAGCGTACCTGCTGGAGTACAGCGCCTTCATGCCACCGCTCCCGGCCGGCCCCACCCACAGCCTATCGGCCATGAATGCCGCCTACGAGCGAGCGCTGATCGAGGACGTTCTTGACGACGCCCTGTGCGAGCCGATCGTACACCGACGCTTGCGTGAGCGGGGGGTGGCCCTGCACCTCGAGCCGGCTCTGGTCGTCAGGTTCGAACGGCGCTTTGGCGTCGGCCCTTTCACTCGTCACTGCTTCGCGAGCGGGCGGACGTTCGCGAGCCTGCGCATGGCTCGCGCTCCCATCCCGCGACGCCTGGCCTACGCCCTCGGCGGCGCGACAGCCCTGCCGCTCATCCTGACCCTGCGGATCGGCGCCCGAGTCTTCGCCAGGCGGCGGGCGGGCAAGGCCTTCCTGCTTGCCTTACCGTGGGTCGTCCTCTACACGACAGCCTGGGGTCTCGGCGAGGCCGCCGGCGCGCTGGCGCCACGGCTGACGGGACCCGAGGTCACGCCGCCCGGGGTGGCGTCATGGCCCGATCGGCGTTGATACCCCCGTCTGGCCGGTCGGGACGGCCACAGCCATAATGACGATTCGCTCCAGTTGCTGCTCCCACACAGTCACCTCGCCGTCTCCTATCGTCGCAGCAAAACTCCTGCGAACTTGATAGTGCTCCCGGATGTAGCGGTCCAGGTCCGGATACTCAAGCTTGAGCGCCCGAGGAAAGGTCATCAGCAACCAGAGCCTCCTCCCTCGAGCATGCTCTTCAACCCTGCGCAGCTCTTCCGCGCTTTCGACGACCAGGAAGCCCTTGCCCTCTTCCAGGCCCAGCGGCGGCCCGTAGAACCGCAGACCCCATCTGGCCAGCCAGGCGGTGACGATCACGTCACCTGGCTGCGCGTGCGCGAGGAGCCACTCCAGGCTCTGTCGGGTCGGTTGCTTGGGAACACGGTAATAGTCCGGCAGCGACACCACGGAGAGCAGCAACAGCAGACCTGCGCCGGCCCAGGGCGCCCGGACGAGCACTCGCCGTAGCCCGTGGGACGCGATCCTCGGGCTCGAGCTGATGATCCGGTGTAGCCCGACCAATGTTCCGACGGCAAGGATCAAGGCGACGGGGAGCGCCCAGAGGAAGAAACGGGGGGCGACGCGCAAGTTGAAGGCCGCCAGGAAGGTGAACGTCGCCAGCAGCGGGGCGATCAGGGTCAGACAGTACACGGTGTGTCGCCGAAAGAAGGCGACGAACCCGGGGCCGACGATCGCCATAGCCGCGG
>JACCZL010000597.1 GCA_013695975.1 Chloroflexota bacterium | reverse complement strand
GTACTCGCTAGGCCAGAATTGTTGCGCGAATGCTTCGCCCATACGCGGGCACACCGTTTTCTCATCCCTCCGGCTGGTCGTAGGCCAGCTCCGAATACCGCATCAGCTTGTCGAAGTGGTGGACCGCCGAGATCCGGCGGACCGTCCCCGACTTCGAGCGCATCGCCAGCGTCTCGGTCCGTGCCCCTCGCGCAAAGTAGCGGACCCCGTGCACCAGCTCGCCGTCAGTCACGCCGGTCAGCGAAAAGAAGACGTCGTCCGACTTGACCAGGTCATCGATCGTCAGCACCGTGTCGAGCGCCAGCCCCAGCTTTTCGGCCTGGGCGCGTTCCCCGTCGTTGCGCGGCCAGAGGCGGCACTGGATGTCGCCGCCCAGGCACTTTAGCGCGCAGGCGGTCGTGACCGCCTCGGGCGAGCCGCCGATGCCCAGCAGCATGTCGATCCCGGTCTCATCGAGGGCCGGCATGATCCCACCAGCGATGTCACCATCCGAGATCAGCGTGATCCGCGCCCCGGTCGCCCGAATCTCCTCGATCAGCTCGGCGTGGCGTGGACGATCGAGGACCACCACCGTCAGGTCGTCCGGGTCACAGCCTTTGGCGTCCGCCAGGATTCGGACGTTCTCGGCCACGCTCAGCTCGAGCGAGACCTTGCCCTTGCCCAGCGGCCCCACCGCCAGCTTCTCCATGTAGACGATCCCGGGCGGGTAGTACATCGTCCCCCGCCCGGCCAGCGCCACGACCGCGACGGCGTTTGGCAGCCCTTTCGAGAGGAGCGTCGTCCCGTCGACCGGGTCTACGGCGATGTCGACCCTGGGGGGCATGCCGTTGCCGATCGACTCGCCGATGTAGAGCATCGGCGCCTCGTCCTTCTCGCCCTCGCCGATGACGACGATGCCGTCCATGTCGACGTGGCCCAGGGCGTAGCGCATTGCGTTGACCGCCGCCTGGTCGGCGGCGATCTTGTCGCCCTTGCCCATCCAGCGGGCCGAGGCCAGGGCCGCGGCCTCGGTCACGCGCGCCAGCTCGAAGGCGATGTTGCGGTCCAGCGGTGGGCGGGGTTCGGCCGCCCGGCGCTCGTCGTTGAGCATGGTCAGTCCTCCCTGGGAAGGTGTCCCGCCGCGTGCCTCATCCTACCGGGCGCTCGATCCCGCGTCAACCGCCGCGCCAGCTTGACGGCCCCCGGGCGGGCTGCTATCGTCCCGCGAGTTCGCGGCTCGTCCGTTCGGAGGTGACATGGCCAAGCGCGAGTTCGGCGGGCGATTGATCGACGTCGCCGGGGCGATCGACCTCCATTGCCATCCCTTTCCGGACCTGTTCCCGCGGGTGGCCGACGACATCGACATCGCCGTCGCTGCCCGCGACGCCGGTCTGCGGGCGATCGTCCTGAAGTGCCACCACGAGAGCACCGTCTCGCGCGCCTACCTGCTCCAGCGGATGATCCCCGGTATCCGCATCTTCGGCGGCATCGTCCTCAACTCCTACGTCGGCTTCATCAACCCCGCCGCCGTCGAAGCCGCCCTGCGGCTGGGTGGCAAGGAGGTCTGGATGCCGACCGTCGACGCCGGCTACCACGCCCAGGTCCACGGCGGGGCTGGCGGCTACGAGGCCCAGCAAGGCGGACGCGGTGGCGAAGGCGTCTGGGTCACCGACCAGGAGGGCAAGCTCAAGCCCGAGGTCAGCGAGGTCCTCGAGCTCGTGGCCCAGCACGGCGCGATCCTCGGCACCTGCCACCTCTCCCCACGCGAGATCGTGACCCTCGTCCGAGAGGCCCGCGCGCTCGGCGTCGAGAAAATCGTCGTCACCCACCCCTTCTTCAAAGTCCCCAACCTGGACCTACCGACCCTCGAGGAGATCGTCCGCCTGGGCGGGATGCCCGAGTTCGGCTACTGCACCGTCTCCCCCGCCTGGCAGTACGCCTCGCCGAGCAAGATCGCCGAGGCCGTCGCCCGGGTCGGGGCGACGCGGTGCCTGCTCGTCAGCGACACCGGCCAGCGCCACAACCCGCTGCCTTCCGAGGCCCTGCGCATCTTCGCCCAGACGGTCTTCGAAAAGGGCGTCGCCGAAGACGACCTCGACCTGATGATCCGACGCAACCCCGCCGACCTGCTCGACCTCGACTCGGCCCCTGATCTCCCCGACGACGTCGCCGCGACCTGGGCCGCCGCGCTGGGCCAGCATGCAACCTGATCCGTTCGACGCCCGCCGGATCGGGCTGATCGTTCCCTCGTCGAACACCGTCGTCGAGGTCGACTTTGCCCGCAACCTGCCGGCCGGCGCGACCCTCCACACTGCCCGGATGTTCCTGGCCGAGACGACCGAGCCGGCCGAGCGCGAGATGATCGACCGCTATCTCCCCCAGGCCGCGACCGACCTGGCGAGCCTCTACCCCGATGTCGTCGCCTTCGCCTGCACCAGCGGTGGCGCCGTCCTCGGCGCCGACGGCGAGCGGGCCATGATCGAGCAGCTCAGCCGGACGACCAACGCCCGGGTCGTCAGCACCAACGAGGCTGTCAAGTCCGAGATCGAGCGCCACCACCCCGATCGTGTCGCCGTCATCACCCCCTACGTCGGCGAGTTGAACGCCCGCATCCGGGCCGGCCTCGTCGGCCGCGGCCTGGACGTCGTCCACATCGCCGGGCTCGGCCTCAGCGAGAACTACGCCATTGCCCGGGTACCGCCCGCCCGCATCCTCGCCTTCGCCGAGCAGCAGCTCGCCGACGTCTCGTTCGACCTCCTCTTCATCTCCTGCACCAACTTCCGCGGCCTCGACGCCCGTCCCGCCCTCCGCGAGCGCTTCGGCGTCCCCGTCGTCACCAGCAATCAGGCCACCATCGGCGCGACGCTCGAGGCGCTCGGACTTTCGCTACCCGGTCCGTCCGACGCCCGGGTCGTCTCGGCCCGACCAGTGCCTGACGCACGGATGCCGTGACCGTCCCCCGGTTCGACTACCCCTACGGCCCCGAGCTGATTCCCGGGCCAACCGAGCCCGGCGACGGGCTCTGGCGGTGGTGTCGGCTGCTGCCCCTCGACGGCTCGGGCAGCTACCCGCTGCAGGTTGGCGACACGCCCCTGCTCAGGCCGACGCGGCTGCGAGACGCGGTCGGCCTGGCTGGGCTGGTGCTCAAGGATGAGACCCGCACGCCGACCGGCTCGAACAAGGATCGGGCGACGGCCCTCTGCCTGGTCGATGCGCTCCGGCGTGGGGCTCGCGCCGTCGCCGCCGCCTCGAGCGGCAACGTGGCCGTCTCGCTGGCGGCCGGCGCGGCGGCTACCGGCCTGCCTGCCTACCTCTTCGTCTCCGGACACACCGTCTCGCCCCACAAGGTGGCCCTGATGCGGGCTTTCGGGGCGACGGTGCTCCTCGTCGACGGCTCGTACGAGCAGGCCTATCGGCTGAGCGAGGCCGCCTGCGAGCGCTTTGGCTGGTACAGCCGCAACACCGCCAGCAATCCCCTCGCCCTGCAAGCCAAGAAGACCGTTGCCTTCGAGGTCTGGGAGCAGCTCGGACGGGTCATGCCGGAGGTCGCCTACGTCCCGGTCGGCGACGGCGTGACGCTCGCCGCCTTCGCCCTCGGCTGCGAGGAGCTCGTCCGCTGTGGCGTGGCGGATCGCCTGCCCCGTATCGTCGGCGTCCAGGCGAGCGGCGCGGCCCCGCTGGCGCGGGCGTTCGCCGAGGGCCGCTCCACGTGGACACCGATCGAGCCGAACACGATCGCCGACGGTATCGACGTCGGCAATCCCTTCTACGGCGAGCAGGCCCTGGCCGCCGTCCGCCAGACCGGCGGGGACTTCGTCCAGGTCGACGACGACCAGCTCCACGAGGCCGTCGCCCTGCTGGCCCGCACGACCGGCCTCCTCGCCGAGCCTGCCGGCGCCGCCGCGCTGGCCGGCGCGATTACCCACCGCCCCACCGTCAGCCCGCCAGATGGTCCGATCGTCGTGCTGATCACCGGGACCGGCCTCAAGGATCAGCGCCGGCTGCCGGAGGGCGGACGGGCCATCGACGTGCCCGCTGATCTCGACGCGATCGGCCGAGCCGCGGGGGCGTAACTGATCCACCTTCGAGTCTTCGACCTGCAGATCGATGAGTGGAATGAACGTGAGGCTGCTCGGCATGGCGTGAGCGAGCGGGAGATCAGGCAGGTACTCGATGGCGAACCGGTTTTCCTGCCCAACAAAAAGGCCCACGCGGCGCCCGTGGTGATGATCGGTCCCACGTATGGGGGACGTCTGCTCACCGTGCCGCTCGCGCCTTCGGGGGTGGAACACGTCTGGAGGCCAGCGACGGCATGGGACTCGTCCGACGGTGAAAGCGCACGATACCATGCAGCGCGTGGCTTCGGATCCGTTCGCTGAGGGACGGCTACTTCGCTATACTGTCGACGAGGGGACCGTGGCGATGGAGCGCAGCGACGTGGAACTGGGTGACGAGCTGATCGAGGTCGAGAGGCGGCCGCGGGCTGGCGTTGTCGTGTCGGTGCGCCTTTCCGCCGATGAGGCGGATGCGTTGCAGGCCCTCGCCGAGCGGCGTAGGGCGACCCTGTCGCAGGTGGCGAAGGAAGCGATAGTAGCGTACTTGTCTCGCGGCCCCGTAGGGCAAACCGCCGCGGTGCCGTAGACCGCCACAGCTGGAGGCCTGCTCGATCTCGAGGACCGGCACGCCGACGTAAACCTTCACCTAGCCGGAAACCTTGGAGCGGACGCGCTAGCATAATGGTGGCCGCCGGCATGGACGACGTCGACAGGACGGGAGTCGCTCGCCTCGGCTGACGTCCGTCTGACGGTAGGGTCTGTTGGATGCGAGGTACGCATCCCAGCGCTGAGGGATCGAAGGACCAGGACACTCTTCGTGAGTGAGACCGAGGGGGTGTGCGGAGGTTACCCGTGCGTCGGGGACACGAGGATCCCGGTCCGTTCCGTCGTCACCGCCTACTGGCAGCTCGGCGACTTCGCGCAGACCATGGATGCCTTCCCGCGGTTGACGCGCGAAGAGATCCGCTAAGTGCGACCGACAAAAGGCTGAGGGCCTCGGGGCGGTGGCAGACAGGCACGGGCTCGAGCGACGATAGAGGTGCTGACCATCTCCGTCGGGGAGGAACCCGTGCCTGTCGTGCCAGTATGCCTGCTCGAGCCGCTGTGGGAACAGTTCGCCGCGCTGCTGCCGGAGCGTCCGATCGTCTCGCCGACCCACCCGCTGGGCTGCCATCGGCGGCGCATTCCGGATCGGGTGGTCTTCGAGCACGTCGTCGCCGCGCTGGTGCACGGCTCCGGGTACGAGCGGATCGCGAGCCCGGGTTGCTCGGACGGCACCATCCGCCGCCGGCTGCGGGAGTGGGCGGCGTTGGGGCTGAGCGAGCAGGTCCACACGCTCGCGCTGCGGGCCTATGACCAGATGCTCGGGCTGGACCTCGCGGACCTGGCGGTGGACGGCTGCCTGACCAAGGCGCCGGGCGGGGGCGCAGTGGCCGGCCGCTCGCCGGTGGATCGGGGCAAGCAGGGCCTCAAGCGCTCGCTCGTGACCGAAGGCACGGGCATCCCCCTGCACGTCGTCTCGGCCGGGGCCAATCGGCACGATGCGCCCCTACTGGCGCCCACCCTGGCCGGGCTGGACAAGCTCGACGGGCTCCCGGACGAGGTCACCGTGCACCTCGACCGCGCCTACGACGGCGCGCCCAGCAGGGCGCTGCTGGCCGAGCTGGGCTTCGAGGGGGCCATCGCCCGCAAGGGCGTCCCGGCGCCGATCCAGGCTGGCACGCGCTGGGTCGTGGAGCGGACGCATAGTTGGATGAACGGCTATGGCAAGCTCCGCCGCTGCACGGAGCAGCTCCACGCCGTCGTGGACTTCTACCTGTTCCTCGCCGCCGCCCTGGTGGTCCTCCGCCAGCTCATCCAGCGCGCCCGGCTACGCTACCGCTGGCCCACCCGTCCCTCGACTCGCCGCCTCAAGTAGCGCCTTTTGTCGGTCGCTC